>JAYSCC010000524.1:0-2706 GCA_041915065.1 Zavarzinia sp. | reverse complement strand
AGCGCGCGGGCGAGCAGCAGCCGGGTGCGTTCGCCGCCGGACAGCGTGTCGAAGCGCCGCCCCGCCAGATGGCTGGTCTCGGTCGCGGCCAGGGCGGCGGCGACGGCAGCGCGGTCGGCCGCACTCTCCCCCGCCAGGGGCCGGCGATGCGGCAATCGGCCGAGCATGACGAGACGGTCGCCCCGGATCGGCCAATAGGCATCGGCTTCCTGGGCCAGATAGGCGAGGCGGCGGGCCAGCGTGGGGCGGCCGATCCGGCCGAGGCTCTGGCCGTCATAGGAAACCGTGCCGTGATCGGGCGCCACCAGCCCGGCCAGACTGCGCAGAAGCGTGGTCTTGCCCGCGCCATTGGGCCCGATCAGGCCGAGCACTTCGCCCGGCCGGCAGGTCAGCGAGACATCCTGCAAAATGGTCTCGCCCGCCATGGTGACCGCGATGCCCTGTGCTTCGATCCTCATGCCCCCTCCCGCCGCAGGCGATAGATGAGGGAGAACAGGAAGGGCGCGCCGATCAGGGCGGTGACCACGCCGAGCTTCAGCTCCGGCCGGATCCCGATCAGCCTGACGCCGAGATCGGCGGCGAGCAGCAAGACCGCCCCGCCGAGGCCGGAGACGAAAAGCAGCCGCCCCGGCCGATGCCCGACCAGCGGCCGCAGGACATGGGGCACGACGAGGCCGATGAAGCCGATCGCCCCGGTCACCGCCACCGCCGCCCCGACCGAGAGCGCGGTGCCGCCGATCAGCATCAGGCGAAGCCGCTTCAAGTCGAAGCCGAGGCTGACCGCCGTATCGTCGCCGAGCGAGAGCCCGTCCAGCGCCCGCGCCCCCGAGAGCAGCAGCAGCCAGCCGGCGGCCATCAGCGGCAGCGCCAGCAGGACATGCTCCGTACTGCGGTCGGTGAGCGAGCCGAGCAGCCAGAAGGTGATCTCGACCACCGCGTAAGGGTTGGGCGAAAGATTGAGCGCGAGGGCGGTGAGCGCCCCGGAAAAGGCGCTGATCGCGACGCCGGCCAGGATCAGCGTGGTGGTCCCCGCCCCGCGCCCGACCAGGGCATAGAGCAGCAGCGTCGCCAGAAAGGCCCCGGTGATGCCGCCGAGCGGCAGGGCCAGGGTGAAGGCCCCGGCCAGGCCCGAATAGAACACCGTGACGGCGCCGAGCGCCGCCGCCCCGGAAATGCCGATCACGCCGGGCTCCGCCAACGGATTGCGCAAAAGCCCCTGAAGGGCGGCCCCGGCGAGCCCCAGCGTGAAGCCGGTCATGGCGCCGAGCAGGGCACGCGGCAGGCGGAGGTCGGCCAGGATCAGGGCCGGCAGCGTCTCCCGCCCGGCCAGCAGATCACCCGCCGCGGCACCGAGATCGAAGGGCGCATAACCGACCGCGACCGAAGCGCAGAAGAGCAAGACGACGAGGCCGGAAAGCGCCGCGATCACCAGGGCCAGCGGCGGCTCGAAACCCCGGCTCATGGCGAAGCCTCGATCGCCCGGGCCGCCGTCGCCAGCGCCGCCACGGCATCGGCGACCGCCGGCCCGGCGCAGGTCCACAGCCGCGAGGGCAGGCCGATCGCCTGCATCCGGTAGGGCAAGTGGCGCAGCACGGGATGGCGCAGCACGTCGTAAGCCAGGGCGGGACGGGGCGATTCCTCCTCGTCCAGGATGATGAAGTCGGGTTTGGCCAGGACCAGGGCTTCCAAGGGCAGTTCCCGATAGGGGGCGAGCGCCGGATCGGCCCCCAGGTTGACGAGACCGGCCCGCGCCATCACCGAATCGACGAGCGAGCCCTGGCCGACGGTATAGCCGTTCGGCCGCAGCACCAGCCCTTTCAGCGGGTGCGGCGCCGGCACCGCGGCCGCCAGCCGAGCGTCGAAATCGGCGACCAGCGCCTCGCCCTTCGCCGCCTCGTCGAGCAGGGCGGCGACGGTGCGGATCTGCTCCCGGACGGCATCGAGCGTGGCCGGCGAGTCGAGTTCGACCACCCGGAGGCCGACCCGTTTCAGCAGCGCGACCGTGGCCTGGCTGGTATAGCGCCCGGCCAGTACGAGGTCGGGATCGGCGGCCAGGATCTCCTCGGCCAGGCCGTGATTGACCGGCACCGTGGCGGCCAGGGCGGCGACGTTGGAACCGGCCGGATCACGGGCGAGATAGCTCACCGAACGGATGTTCTGCCGTTCGGCGAGTTGCAGCACCAATTCGTCGGCGCAGAGGTTCATCGAGACGATCCGCTGCGGCGCCGCCAGGACAGGCGCCGCCGTCAGGAACAGGATCGCCGCGACGAGCCAGCGCGCCATCGCCGCCTCAGAAGCTCGCCTTCACGCCGGCGATCGCGGTCCGCCCGTTCTCGCCGTAGGAATAGACTTCCTCATATTGCTCGTCGAACAGGTTCTCGACCCTGCCATAGACTTGGACGCTCTCGGTCAGGTCGTAGGAGGCGGCCAGGTTGACCAGCGTATAGCTGTCCATGGCGACCGCGACCGGGCTCCAGAAACCGTCGAAAGCGCGGTCCTTGAAGGCGCCGTTGTAGACGACGCCGAGATCGACCGAAGCCTTTTCACCCAGGAAGCGATAGGCGACGTCCAGGCTGCCGCCGTTGCCCGGCCGCCGGGTGAGCTGCTGGTCGTTCGGGTCGCGCGTCGTCATATGGGTGAAAGTGCCGGTCACCGTGAGGTTACGCACCGGCTCGATCGAGGCTTCGAGTTCGATCCCTGCGGCGC
>JAYSCC010000523.1:0-2710 GCA_041915065.1 Zavarzinia sp. | reverse complement strand
CAGGGCCTCAGACCGCACTCGGGTGGCTGGGCAGATCATTTGATTCAGGGGCTGACGAAACATGAAACTCCGGACACTTTGGACCTCGACGGCGGTCGTCGCGGTGGTCGCGGCTGCGGGCTTTGCGGGTGCGCAGGACGCCGTCCCGGTTTCGAGCGATCAGCTCGGCTCGGGCAAGGGCGTCGAGGAGACCAACGCTCAGCTCAGCCTGTTCGGCGGTGGGGACGAAAACGGCGGCATCTACGGTGGCGCTCCCAGCCTGACCATTCCGCTGGGTGACAACGGCGGCTTGCAGCTCGACGGTATCGCCGGCGTGGTGGCGGACGACGTCGGCTTTGCCGGTGGTGCGGCTCAGCTCTTCTACCGCGATCCGCAGAAGTTCATGGTCGGCATCGTCGGCGCCGGCTACTACGTCGACAGCTACGCCCAGTATACGGTCGCCGGTATCAGCGAATATTACCTCGACAACATCACCCTCGAGGCGACGCTCGGCTACACCACCGGCAAGGTCCTGCCGGACCAGGCCTATGGCCGCGTCGGCCTGTCGATCTACACCAATCCGAACCTGCGCCTGGGTGGCGGCGTGTCCTATTCCGAGACCAACAAGCTCGGCGGCGACATCCAGATCGAAGCCCTGCTGACCGATATCCCGGGCATGGCCCTGTTCGCCACCGGCGCCTTCGACAATGCCGGTGCCACCGGCTACGGCGGCGTCCGCTTCTACTTCAACAGCGGCACCAACCTGCTGACCGACGATCGCACCAAGCAGTCGAGCGAAGGCCCGACCCTGATCGACATCCAGCGCAAGCTGCTGCGTCAGAACTTCTTCATGACCGACCCGATCGGTTTCGGCCTTCGGCAGATCAGCCGGGCCGGCGGCGCCACCAAGCCGGGCGGCGACGATTATGGCGACATCACCCCCCCGCCGCCCCCGCCGCCGGCCACCACCTGCGCCGATCTGATCTGCACCGTGCAGGACACGGTCAATCAGCTCGCGGACCAAACCCTGATCACGCCGATCACCGACCTGATCAACGGCTTGGTCGATCCGACCGGCGGCGCCCTGAGCGCGCTGACCGGCCCGCTGGCCGATCTGACCAACGCCGGCTCGGGTGCACTCGGCGCCCTGACCGACGTCGTGCAGGGCCTGGTCGGCACCAACGATTCGGCGCTGACCCCGCTGGTCGATGCGCTGAACACCGTGCTCCAGGGCCTCTCCGGCGGCGCCGATCCGACCCAGATCACCGACCAGCTGGCCGCCTTGCCGGGCGCCGATCAGCTCACCGGCCTGCTCGGCGGCCTGCTGCCCTGAGCGATCGGTCTTCAGCTTCGAAAGGGCGGCTTCGGCCGCCCTTTCCGCTTTCGGGGCCAAAAAGAACGGCGCCCCAAAAAGAACGGCGCCGAAGATCACTCTTGGCGCCGTCAGTCGGTTCGGCGGCGGGCGCCGAACAGCGTGCATAAGGGCTCACACGCTCGTCTTAGATACAGTGACACAGGATTACTTGTCACCTGTCAAAATCGGCAACAATCACCATTACGAGTGAACTTCGGGTACAAGCCCGAAGGGCGCGAGAGGGGGAGGTCTGGTCAGGCCGGCTCGGCGGTGGCGGCCAGGAAGACCTGCGCCATGGCGGCGAAGGATTCCGTACTGATCGCGTCGAGCCGCAGCGTGTCGCGCAGGGCGGGCAGGGCGAAATTGATCGCCGAAATGCCGACCAGGGCCGCGATCATCAGCGACGGTGGCACGGCGCCGGCGATGCCCAGGTTCCGTGCTGCCTCGATGTGGCGGTTGAGGCCCTGGACGACCGGGTACAGGAAATTGTCCGACAGCCATTGCAGGCGCTCGCCGCCGGCCGGCGACTCCCCGAACACGATCTGAATGTGCTCGGGATGGGAAACGCAGAAATCAGCATAGTTGCGGACCAGGGCCGACAGGCTGGCCAGGGCTTGTTCCGGCGTCTCGGGCAGCGGCACCGCCTCGGGCGAGGGCATGGCGTCGAAAATGGCGGCGACTGCGGCCTGCCAAAGCTCGAGCTTGGTCGAGAAATGATAGCCGAGATGGCCCAGTTCGATGCCGGTACGGGCAGCGATGGCCCGCAGGGAGGCGCCGCCATAGCCATGGGCGGCGAATTCGGCGATCGCCGATTCCAGGATGGCGCTGCGCAGGGCCTGGGTGCGCTCTTCCCGGTCGGTGGCCGGCCGGGGGCGGGCGCGCAGGCGCCGGGCCGGCGCTCGGGACGGGGGCGAGTCGGTCATGGCAACGCAACAACTCCTCTCGTCTGCAGTCGGTGCCGTCCACAGTCGGGTGCGTCAACGCGGGTCGCACGCGAAAGCGTTTACCATTTTTCGAGGCCCGGCGTAGCAAAGAAACACTTGCTTGAAGAAAACTTGACGGGCGACCAGAGCTGTCGTCATGTCGAAACGGGCTCTGAGGGGGGAGGCGATATGGCGGGCGAGCTGCGAGAATACGCGGCCACGGTTGCGGACGGCTGCTGCGGGCCGTCGTGACGCTGTTCCTGTTCCTGGCCACTTTGGCGGTGCTCGCCGTCGTTCCCCTGGTGGCGGTGCGCCTGTTGTCGGAAGGTCTGCCGGTGCCGCGTGGCCTGCATGCCGACGGCCATCTGCCCGCCCTGATCGAGCGCCGGGCGGGCGAAATCGGCGGCCGGATCGGCGGCCTCACCCTGGAGGCGGTCGGCCCGCTCAAGGAGAT
>JAYSCC010000522.1:0-2714 GCA_041915065.1 Zavarzinia sp. | reverse complement strand
TTCTACGGATATTGGCTCCCAATCTACTACTATTTGCTATCCAATAAATCGAACAGCACTTTCGCAATAGGCTTGAAGATCAAGCGCTTTTCTGCGAACACTCGGCCAGCACATCCGACCCAGGAAATTCACCCGCGCATGAGCAGCCGCTCCGGCGAGATCGCCAAGATCCTGACCCGCGCCATCATGGCCCAGCGCCTGCTGCCCGGCGCCAAGCTGGGCGAGCGCGAATTGGCCGAAGCCATGGGGGTCAGCCGCATCGTCGTGCGCCAGGCCCTGATCCGCATGTCGGAGGACGGCATCGTCACCATCGAGCGGAATCGCGGCGCCTTCGTCGCCCGCCTCAGCCTGCAGGAGACCCTGCAGATCTACGAGGCGATGACGGTGATCGAACAGGGCGCCGCCATCCTGGCCGTCACCCGCGTCGGCACTTCCGCCTGGGCGGAGATCCGGCGCAATGCCGAGCGCCAGCGCCATGCCGCGCACGAGAGCAATTTCGGCCTCTCCGACCATCTCGGCGTCGCCTTCCATTTCGAACTGGTCCGCCTGACCGGCAACCGCGTGCTCGAAGACATGCACGCGCAATTGACGCGCCGGGTTACCCTGCTCCATTCGCTCTACCGCTCCGAATTCGACCAATGCGCCCTGGCCGACGACCACCTGCGCATCCTCGACCTGATCGAGCGGCGCCAGATCAAGAAGGCCCAGGACCTGATCGCCGAACACAACCGGCTGATCGTGAAGGGCTTCTTCCTCGAAGAGGCGGAGACGCGGAAACCCCTGCCCCTCGCCGAAGCCCTGGCGCCCTATCTCGCTAGCGCCGGTCCTGCCTGAGATAGGGCTGGCCCAGGTTGGCCGGCTCCGCCCCGCGGCCGATCTTGAACAAGGCCGGCAGCGCCAGCACGGCGATGGTCAACACATAGGGCAGCATCAGCATGAGGTAGGTCGGCACATCGGCGCCGATCGATTGCAGCCGCGGCGTCAGCGCGTCCGCCCCGCCGAACAGGACGGCACCGGCGACCGCGCGCAAGGGGTTCCAGCGCGCGAAGATGACGAGACCGACGGCGATCCAGCCCCGCCCGGCCACCATGCCCTCGACCCAGACTTCGGAGGCGACGACGGAGAGATAGGCCCCGGCCAGCCCACAGGCCGCCCCCGAGACGGTGCAGGCGACGAGCTGGGTCACCTGCACGTCGACACCCGCGACATCCGCGGCCCCCGGATCCTCCCCGGTCGCCCGCAAGCGGAGCCCGGCCCTGGTGCGCATCAAATAGAACCAGGCGATACCCGCAAAGCCGAGCGCCAGATAGACCAGCAGGTCCTGGTGGAACAAGATCGGTCCTGCGACCGGCAGCGTCGACAAAGGCCCGAGGTCGAGCGCGTCGAGCCCCGGCACCGTGGTATGGACATAGTCGCGCCCGACCACCCCGGCCAGCCCGGCGCCGACCGCCACCAGGGCGAGGCCGGCCAGGATCTGGTCGGCCCGCAGCACCACGACCGCGAGCCCGAACAACAGGCCGAGCACCGCGCCGGCGCAGAGCCCGACGGCGATGCCCGCCCAGGGGCTGCCGCTCTCCAGCGTCACGGCGACCGCGGCCATGGCGCCGAAGGCCATCATCCCTTCGGCCCCGAGGTTCAATACGCCGGCGCGCTCGCAGATGATCAGGCCGATGCAGGCCAGCATGATCGGCGTGGCGAAGCCGGGGGTGGAGGCGAGCCAGGAGACGATGAAATCCATCACGCCGCACTCCGCCGCTGGATCGCGATCCGATAGGTCGAGAAGAACTGCGCCGAGAGCAGGCTCAACAACACGATGCCCTGGATCAGCACCACGACGGCGTCGGAGAGCGAATAGAAGACCTTGAGCGAACTGCCCGCCGTGAACATGCCGCCGACCCCGAAGGCGGCGACGATGACGCCGAGCGGATGGGTGCGCGCCAGGAAGCCGATGACGATACCGGAGAAGGTGTAATTGTTGCCGATGAACTGGGTCAGCCGGTATTCGGTGCCGGCGACCAGCACGCCCCCGGCGAGCCCGGCCAAGGCGCCCGAGAGCAGCACCAGGGTGACCACCGTCGCCGTCACCGGAAGCCCGGCCGCCCGCGCCGTCACCGGATTGAGCCCGACCGCGGCGGCATAGACGCCGAGACGGCTGCGGTCGATCAGCAGATAGGCGGCGGCGGCGATGACGACTGCCAGCACGGTGCCGAGCCCGACCGTGCCCCAGCCGAACAGAGGCAGGCGTTCGATGGGATCGAGCGCGGGCGAGACCGGGAAGCCGGTCGCCGGGTCCTTCCAGGCCCCGAACAGCATGTGCTGCACGCAGAGGAAGGCGATATTGCCGAGGAGCAGGGTGAGCACCGTCTCGCTCACCTGGTAGCGGACCTTGAGAAAGAGTGGCAGAGCGACCCAGAAGGCCCCTGCGCCCCCGGCGAAGGCGAGCATCAGGGGCAGGCGCAGGAAGCCCGGCCCGACATCGCCGATGCCGACCGCCATGGCCCCCATGGCCCCGAACCAGAGCTGGCCCTCGATGCCGATGTTCCAGAAACGCACCCTGGTCGCCAGCGCCGAACAGAGTCCGACCAGGATCAGCGGGGCTGCCGCCGCCGTGGTCTGGGCGAGCCCGTCGGACGAGAGAAAGACCTGGGTGAAGAGTTCGTCGATCAGGTCTTCCGGCGGCACCCCGGCCGCCACCAGCAAGGCGCAGGAGAGCG
>JAYSCC010000521.1:0-2716 GCA_041915065.1 Zavarzinia sp. | reverse complement strand
GCCAGGGCGATCGCCTCGTCGATCGAATGGGTGACCAGCATCACCGAGGCGCCGCTGTCCTTCCAGACCGTGAGCAGGAAGTCCTGCATCTTGGCCCGCGTCTGTACGTCGAGCGCCGCGAAGGGTTCGTCCATCATCAGGATCGAGGGCCGCATGGCGAGCGCCCGGGCCACCGCCACGCGCTGCCGCATCCCGCCGGAGAGCTGGTCCGGCCGCTTGTCGGCGGTATCGGCGAGGCCGATCTTGCGCAGGATCTCGTCGGCCACTGCGCGCCGCTTCGCCTTGCTCTCGCGCCCGAGCGAGAGGCCGAAGGTGACATTCTCCCCGACCGTGAGCCAGGGGAAGAGCGAGGCGTCCTGGAAGATCAGGCTGCGGTCGGCATTGGGGTTGGCGACCGGCTGGCCATGGGCGAGCAGGGTGCCCTCGGTCGGCTGTTCGAGCCCGGCGATCATATAGAGGAGCGAACTCTTGCCGCAGCCCGACGGGCCGAGCAGGACGACGAATTCGCCCGGCATCACGGTGAAGCTGATGTTGCGCAGCGCCTCGACGTCGTTGGCGCCGTCGGCCGAGCGCCAGATCTTGCCGACCCGGTTGCAGGAGATCGCCGGGGTCATAGCGCACCTTTCGAGCTGTTGGCGGAAATCCACCACAGAACCTTCCGCTGCACCTGGCGCAGCGCATAGTCGAACAGGAAGCCGGCGACGCCGATGATGCCCATGGTGAAGAAGACCAGCTTGGCGTTGAAGGTCGAGCGGGCGACCGAAACGATCTGGCCGAGACCGGAGCCGACGCCGATCGCCTCGGCGATCAGCACCACCATCCAGGCGGCGAAGAGATTGAGGCGCAGGGTCATGAACAGGGCCGGCAGGATCGACGGCAGCACGACCCGGTAGAAGGCCTGCCAGCGCGTCGCCCCCATGATGCGGGCGACATGGAGGTAGTTGACCGGCACGCTCTCGATCTGGGCGATGGTCGACAGCACGATGGCGAAATAGACCGTGATGAAGACGAGGAAGATCGCCGGCACGTCGCCGATACCGAACAGGAAGATCGCGACCGGCAGCCAGGCGACCGGCGAGACCGGCGCCAGCAGCGTGATCAGCGGCAGCAACAGGTTACGGAAGGGCGCGAAATAGCCGATCAGCGCGCCCGAGCCGACCCCCAGCACGAAACCGATGGCGAGGCCGAGAACGACGCGGAGTGTGGTCCAGCCGATCGTGGTGGCGAGCGCCAGAAGGCCGCCCCCGGTCGCGGTCGAGCCGACCGTATTGGTGGTGTCGAAATATCTGAGCGTGCCCGAAATATCGGACAGGAAGATATGCGGCGGCGGCAGCAGCAAGGGATTGGCATAGCCGAGAGCCCAGGCGAGTTCCCACAGACCGGCGAAAATGCCGACCGAGACGATCCCCCAGAGAAAGGCGGGGGCGGCGGCCGCGACCCTGCGATTGAGCGACATCGAACCTCACTTCTTGGCTTCGGGGGGCCGGCGGCGCCATGCCCCGGCCCCCCGTTCTGACGCGGCGGAAGGCGTTACGCCGACTTCCGCTTCAGCTTGCCATAGAGGTCCTTGTTTTCCGCGATCACCGCTTCGAGCGGGCCCCAGTCGAAGGCCTTGGCATCGGGCAGCTTCTTCACATAGCCGAGTTCCTTCATCGACTCGCCGCGGGCGATGATGAAATCGGTCTGGTTGCGCTGGTCGACCACCACCGGCTGGCGGATCGAGGCCTTCTTGGCGGCATCGAAGGTGGTCTTGTAGTAGCTGCCCACGGTCTCCTTCAGGGCGCTGTCGAGATCGGCCTCGACCGAGGCCTGGGCCTCGAACAGGGCCTTGATCACCGCCTTGACGGCGCCCGGATTCTCTTCGAGCAGCGGCGTGCGCACGGCCAGCACGCAGTCCGAATAGCCCTTGCCGTAGACGTCGGTGCCGTCCGAGAGCAGGGTCGAGCCCGGGGTCGATTCGAGCGCCTGGGTGGCATAGGGCTCGATATGGCAGATCGCGTCGAGGGCGCCGGCGATGAAGGCCTGCGCCAGTTCGGGCGAGGTGTTCATGTAGCGGACTTCGACGTCCTTGAAGCTGAGCCCGGCCTTCTTCAGCCAGTCGAAGGGCAGGACTTCCAGCGTATCGGCCTGGAAGGTGCCGAAGGTCTTGCCCTTGAGGTCGGCCGGGGTCTTGATCCCTTCGCGGCCCAGGATGATGCAGCCCTCGACGCCGCCGCCGGCGACGATCCGGACCGGGGCGCCGGCATCATAGAGGGTCATGAAGTTGGAATAGGGGATCATCGACATGTCGACGATGCCGGCGCCGAACAGGGTGGCGATGTCGGCATTGGACGGCGTCACCACGAAATCGATGTCGACGCCCTCGACCTGGGCCAGGTGGCGTTCCTTGGCCAGGAAGAAGCCGAGGTTGCAGAAGCCCGTGCCGTGGGTCGCCTTCACCGTGGTGGCGGCAAACGCGCCCTGCGGCTTCAGGAGGGCGGCCAGCGCAGGGGTCAGGGCGATCGCGGTGCCCGCCTTGGCCCCGGTCCGCAGGAAGCTCCGGCGCGAGAAGTCGCGATAGAAGGTACCATTCCGATCACACATCTAAGCCTCCGTTCCGCGCCTGTCGCCGCGCGGCCTCGTAATCCTGGTTCCGCCGTTCCGACGGTTCAGCGGCGGCGACTGCCGGCCCCTGCCGGCGCGCCGCCTCACATTTTGTCTTAGCAGGCATCGTGCC
>JAYSCC010000520.1:0-2722 GCA_041915065.1 Zavarzinia sp. | reverse complement strand
CCGGGCAGGGCCCAGGACCCTTCGAAGGGTGGATCCGCCCGGCGCACCAGCAAGACCCGGAGGGCATCGCCGCGCAGGGTGAAAATCACCGTGTCGACGGTCACCAGCGGGCTCGGATAGCGCTGTTCGATCATGCCCGCACCATAGCACCGTCTCTCTTATTGGCAATCGGCAACTAACTTAGTTGACAGAATACAATAAGTGGCCGAGGGTGACGCCACGGGCCGATCCTGCCCGCTGGAGGTCTTCATGTTCGGCTTCTGTTACCTCAAGGCGCAGCCCACCCAATATGTCGTCCGTTACAAAAGCGGCCGTCCGTGGCGCCATGGTGCTGGCCTCTCCTTCACCTATTTCGGGCCGATGGCGACCATCGCCGTGGTGCCGACCGCGACCGTGAACGAGCCCTTCATGTTTCCGGAAGTGACCCAGGACTATCAGGACGTCAGCATCCAGGGCCAGGTCACCTACCGCGTCGCCGATCCCCTGCGCACCGCCGAAATGCTGGATTTCGGCCTGAACGCTCAAGGCGCCTACGCTTCGGAAGACCCGAAGAAGCTGACCGCCCGCGTCTTTGAACAGGTCCGCGTCGCCATCGGGCGGGAGATCCAGGCGATGGATCTGCGCCAGGCCCTGGCCGAAGGGCCGCGTCTCGCCGCCCGGCTGCGCGCCGCCCTGGCGGCGGCGCCGGCCTTGCAGGCGCTGGGGCTCGAAGTGCTCGACCTCGCCGTGCTCGCGGTGAAGCCGAAGCCGGAAACCGCCCGCGCCCTCGAAGCCGGTGCGCGCGAAGCCCTGCTGCGCGCCGCCGACGAGGCGATCCACGCCCGCCGCAACGCCGCCGTCGAGCAAGAGCGGGTCATTCGCGAGAATGAGTTGGAGACCGAGATCGCGGTCGAGACCAAGAAGCGCCAGATCGCCGAGGAAGACCTGGCCGGGCAGATCCGCCTCGAAGAGCAACGTCGCCACTTCGTCGAACTGGCTGCCGCCAACGCCCGCGACGAGGCGGACGCCAAGGCCTATGGCATCGCCGCGACCATGAAGGCGGTGGCCGAGACCGACGCCCGCACCCTGCAGGCGCTGGCCTCGACCGGCATGGACCCGGCCAAGCTGATGGCATTGGCCTTCCGCGACCTCGCCGACAATGCCGGCAAGATCGGCCAGCTCACGGTGACGCCGGACCTTCTCCGCGAAGTGATGGGGGCGCACTGATGGCCGAGGACGGCCCCAAGATCGTCCTGGTCGTCCGGCCGACCCGGCTGGACGACCTGGTCGCCCGCTTCGCCACGACCGAGCAGACGCGCTTCCATGTCGAGCGCCTGGGCGCCGATTTTTCCGACTACCAGGCCGAACACGCGACCTACCGCGCCGCCATGGCGGAGGCGGAGGGTACGCTCGGCCGCTTCGGCCGGGTGCAGCGGCTCGACCGCCGCTTCCTGCCCAATTTCGTCTTCGGCCCGCGCGATCTCGTGGTCGTGCTGGGTCAGGACGGGCTGGTCGCCAACACGCTGAAATATCTGGCCGGCCAGCGGGTGATCGGGGTCAATCCCGATCCCGCGCGCTGGGACGGCCAGTTGCTGCCCTTCCGCCTGCACGATCTCGCGCCGCTGCTGGCGGACGAGCGGCGCCGGCCGCGTCCAACCAGGCTCGTCTCCATGGCCGAGGTCCGGCTGAACGACGGACAGAGGCTGCTCGCGGTCAACGACTTCTTCCTCGGCCAGCGCGGCCATTGCTCGGCCCGCTACCGGATCGCCCTCGGCGAGCGGGCGGAGCGCCAGTCGTCGAGCGGCATCATCGTCTCGACCGGGCTCGGCTCGACCGGTTGGATGCGCAGCATCTATGCCGGCTTCTCCGGCCTCGGGCAGAGCCTGGCGGATAATTTCGTGCCGGTCGCGGCGCCGGCCCTGGCCTGGGATGCGGACGAACTCTGCTTCCATGTCCGCGAACCCTTTCCCTCGCGCACCACGGGGACCAGCCTGGTCGCCGGCCGGGTGGTCGGCTCCGCCACGCTTCAAGTCACCTCCGAGATGGCGGAGAACGGCGTCATCTTCAGCGACGGCATGGAGGCGGATTTCCTCGAATTCGCCGGCGGCGCCACGGCCACCGTGGGGCTCGCGGCGGCCAAGGGGGTGATGGTGATCTGAGCCAGCCTTGCCCTCGCTGCAAGGCACCGATGAGCGCCGGGCCATGGCGCCGGACGGGCTTCTGTGGGATTGGCTATGCCCTTCGCCCTATGCCCGTATTTCGCATCGGAATGGTCATGTCCCCTGCTTCCCCCGCCGCCGGCCGGCACCACCGCCTGACCCGGCGCGACGCCCGCACCCTGGCCCTCGCCTCGCTCGGCGGCGCTCTCGAATTCTATGATTTCATCATCTATGTCTTCTTCACGGTGGCGATCGGGCATGTCTTCTTCCCGGCCGACATGCCGGACTGGCTCCAGCAGGTGCAGGCCTTCGGCATTTTCGCCGCCGGCTATCTGGCCCGCCCGCTGGGCGGCGTGGTGATGGCGCATTTCGGCGATCTGTTCGGGCGGAAGCGGGTTTTCACCTTCTCGGTCTTCCTGATGGCGGTGCCGACCCTGATCATCGGCCTGATCCCGACCTATCAGTCGATCGGCTATGCCGCTCCCCTGCTGCTGCTCCTGATGCGCGCGCTCCAGGGCGCCGCGATCGGGGGCGAGGCGCCGGGCGCCTGGGTCTTCGTCGCGGAACATGTGCCGGCGCGCCAT
>JAYSCC010000519.1:0-2738 GCA_041915065.1 Zavarzinia sp. | reverse complement strand
TCCGCCTGCTGGCCGAAGCCTCGACCGATACCATCGTGCGCGGCGACCTGGAGGGCACGCGGCTCTATATCTCGCCCTCGGTGACGACACTGCTCGGTTACCAGCCGGAGGAGCTGCTCGGCCGCAAAGCGGTCGACATCACCCATCCCCAGGACGTACCGGCCTTCGCCGCCCTGCTGGCCCGTCTGTTCCGGGGCGAGATCGACATCGGCGTCGCCGAATTGCGCCAGCGCCACAGGAACGGGGAGTGGATCTGGATGGAAGCCAGCATCCGCCTGACCCGCGACCGGGCGAGCGGCGTGCCCGACGGCTATGTTGCCTCGGTGCGCGACATCCGGCGGCGCAAGCAGGCCGAGGCGCAGTTGAAGCATCTCGCCTTCCACGATGCTCTGACCGGTGCCGCGAACCGCATCCTGCTCGAGCGTCGGCTGGCGGCGATCGTCGGCGGCGACGGCACCGCGGGGTGCCGCCATGCCCTGTTGTGCAGCGATCTCGACCACTTCAAGCCGGTGAACGACCGCTTCGGCCATCTGGCCGGCGACATGGTGCTGCGCGAGGTGGTGGCGCGCTTTCAGGCCGTGGCCGGGCCGGATGCCCTGATCGCCCGCTTGGGCGGCGACGAATTCGCCCTCCTGCTGACGCTACCCGCTGACGGCCCGGACGAGAGCGCCGTCGCCCGCCGCCTGATCGACGAAGTGGCCAAGCCCTTCCGCCACGACGGCGCCGACATCTTCATCGGGCTCAGCATCGGCATTGCGCCGGTAGTCCCGGGTGCCGCCGACGCCGAAGCCCTGATCGCCGCTGCCGACCGGGCGCTCTACGAAGCCAAGGAGAGCGGGCGCAACACTTGGCACCGCGCCTGCTGAAACGAAACAGGCCGGGGCGCTGCTCGCACCCCGGCCCGCCGGATCGGTCCGCCGGATCACCCCCGTCCTGGGGGGTGGGGTCTCACATCAGGCCGGCGAAGAAGTCGTTGCCCTTGTCGTCGACCACGATGAAGGCTGGGAAATTCTCGACCTCGATCTTCCACACTGCTTCCATGCCGAGTTCCGGATATTCCAGGACCTCGACCTTACGGATGCAGTTCTGCGCCAGGATGGCGGCCGGCCCGCCGATCGAGCCGAGGTAGAAGCCGCCGTGCTTCTTGCAGGCGTCGGTCACCTGCTTGGAGCGGTTGCCCTTGGCCAGCATGACCATGGAGCCGCCGGCTTCCTGGAATTGGTCGACGTAAGAGTCCATGCGGCCCGCCGTGGTCGGCCCGAAGGAGCCGGAGGCATAGCCGGTCGGCGTCTTGGCCGGCCCCGCGTAATAGACCGGGTGGTCCTTGATATATTGCGGCAGGCCCTGGCCGGCATCGAGCCGTTCCTTGAGCTTGGCGTGGGCGATGTCGCGCGCCACGATCATCGGGCCGGTGAGCGACAGCCGGGTGCGGATCGGATACTGGGACAGGGTCTTCAGGATTTCCGCCATCGGCTTGTTCAGGTCGATCTGCACGACCTCGCCTTCGAGGTCGTCATGGGTGACCTCCGGCAGATATTTGGCGGGATCGTGCTCCAGATCCTCGATGAACACGCCGTCCTTGGTGATCTTGCCCAGCACCTGGCGGTCCGCCGAGCAGGAGACGCCGATGCCGACCGGGCAGGAAGCGCCGTGGCGCGGCAGGCGGACGACGCGCACGTCGTGGCAGAAATATTTGCCGCCGAACTGAGCGCCGATCCCACTCTGCTGGGTCAGCTTGTGGATCTCGGCTTCCAGCTCCAGGTCGCGGAAGGCACGGCCGAGCTCGTTGCCCGAGGTCGGCAGATCGTCGAGATAATGGCAGGAGGCGAGCTTCACGGTCTTGAGGTTCAGCTCGGCCGAGGTGCCGCCGATCACGATCGCCAGGTGGTAGGGCGGGCAGGCGGCGGTGCCCAGCGTCTTGATCTTGGCCTCGACGAATTTGAGCAGCGAGGCCGGATTCAGCAGCGCCTTGGTCTCTTGGTAGAGGTAGGTCTTGTTGGCCGAACCGCCGCCCTTGGCGACGAAGAGGAAATGGTATTCGTTGCCCGGCGTCGCATAGAGGTCGATCTGCGCCGGCAGGTTATTGCCGGTGTTCTTTTCCCGGTACATGTCGAGCGGCGCCATCTGGGAATAGCGGAGGTTGGTCTCCGTATAGGTGCGGGCGACACCCTTGGAAATCGCTTCCTCGTCCTTGCCGTCGGTCCAGACATATTGGCCGCGCTTTCCCATGACGATGGCCGTGCCCGTGTCCTGGCACGAGGGCAGCACCATGCCGGCCGCGACATTGGCATTCTTCAGGAGTTCGAGCGCCACGAAACGATCGTTCGCCGAGGCTTCCGGGTCCTTCAGGATCGAGGCGAGCTGGGCCAAGTGCGTCGGGCGGAGCAGGTGAGAGACGTCGCGGTAGGCGGCGAAGGTGAGCGCTTCGATCGCTTCCGGCGCCACGTCGAGGACGCGCTTGCCGCCGACCACGATCTCTTTGACGCCATCCGATGTGATCTTGCGCCACGGCGTTTCGACGTGGTGGGCGGGGTCGTGCTCGAACATTTCCTGATAGGCGAACGCCGTCATGGCCGGAACCTTCTGAATGATGTCGAAAGGCGCCGGGTGGACCGGCGCCGAGGGGGTGGCGGCCCTGCTTATTTCTTGCGGAAAGCGTCCAGGGTCAGGACTTCGCCGCGCTTCTCGCCCGCCGGTTTCTCCTCGGTATCAGTCGAGGGGGCGGTGTCTTCGCGCTT
>JAYSCC010000518.1:0-2741 GCA_041915065.1 Zavarzinia sp. | reverse complement strand
CGCCGGCGCCCCCACCCCCCTTCCCCGCGATCTGGCCGAGGTGACCGATCCGGGACGCTTCGAGCGGCGGGCCGCCCTGCGCCGCCGCAATTCCGTCGCGGGTTGAGCCCAGGCTCGCCGCTCAGCTTGCGGTGTCGCCGACGAGGCGATCGGGAGTGACGAGATGATCAGACAATTGCTGGCCGCGGGCCTCGCGGTCGCCCTCAGCGCCGGCGCCGCTCAGGCGGCCGATCCGGCCAAGCCCAAGCCGCAGCGGTCCTGCTTCTGGACCCGCGACGTCAACAGCTGGTCGGCGGCCGACGACCACACCGTCTACATCAAGGTCGGCGTGAAGGACGTCTATCGCCTGGACCTGATGGGGACCTGCCCCGACATCGACTGGTCCTGGAAGATGGGCCTGGAGAGCCATGGCTCGTCGTCGATCTGTTCGGCCTTGGACGCCACCATCATCGCCCAGAGCCCGATCGGCCCGCAGCGTTGTCCCGTGCGGCAGGTCACCAAGCTGACTCCGCAGGAAGTCGCGGCCCTGCCCCCCAAGCACCGCCCCTGATCTGCGCGCAAGAAGAAGGGGGCGCCCCGCAGGACGCCCCCGACAAGACGACATCTCCGGCCGAGGCCGGAGAGCCCAGCTCTCCTAGAAGTGCTTCTTGAACCCGACCTGGATCACGCGGCCCAGGACGAAGGCGTTGGTGTAATCGTAGTTGTACTGGCTGCGCGTGAACGGCGGATCCTTGTCAAAGATGTTGATCACGCCCACGGTCAGGGTCGTGTCCCACGGCATCAGGCCGGTATAGACGAGGTCGCTGGTGATCTCGTCGTCGGTCTTGAAGTCCGGCTGGCCGGCGATGATGTTGGTCGTGCCCTGCTTGAAGTGCGTGGTCCAGCGAAGGTTGTGACCGCCCATGCTCCAGTTGACGTAGCCGTTCGCCCGCCATTTCGGATAGGAATAGAAGGAGCTGAGCAGCTCGCTCTTGCCCGCCCGATCGAGGGCCGCAGCGATGGTGAAGCCATCGATCGTCACCAGGGCGCCGCGCTTGTATTCGATCGTGTAGGTCGCGTCGCCGCCCAGGGTGATGTCGCCGCCGAACAGGGCTTCCGGCCAGAAATAGGTCCCCTGCATGTCGACGCCGGAGGTGTCCACGGACGGCCCGTTGATCAGGTTGGTCCTCACGCCCAGCAGGTTGCCGGGAGTACAGTCGTCCGTGGCCGGATTGCCGTCGTCCGCAAAGGTGAAGCGGGACCGGAACGCCGCGACATTGCACTTCCAGCTGGAAGCGGTGGCGGACGGGAACATGGTCGAGACCACGCTGGCGGCCGTCTCGTTGGTCAGCTCATCCTTGAACTTGAACTTGAAGTAGTCGACCGTTCCCCGGAAGTTCCCGACGTTCAGGACGAGGCCGACATTGTAGGTGTCGGCGGTCTCGGGTTGCAGGCCAGGGTTCTGGTAGACGTCCACCGGCCGGTAGAGCGAGCCGACGCCGGGCAGGTTGAATTGGGCCAGGGTGCGGGTGAAGCCCGGGGTCAGGGAGGTCTGCGGCGGCGCGCGGAAGGTTGAGCCCGCCGAACCCCGCACGGCCACCCACTTGATCGGCTGCCACCGGAACGAGACCTTCGGATTGGTCGTCGAGCCGAAGCCGCCGCCATAATACTCGTAGCGCACGGCGCCGGAGACCTCGAGGTTATCCAGGATCGGCAGCTTCACCTCGGCGAACGCCGCGCGCACGGTGCGGTCGATATCGTACTCCTGCAGGGCGGCGTAGAAGGTGTACGGGCCTGTGCCGCCAGAGCAGGACGGCAGGCCGTCGCCGAAGGGCGCGCTGTCGACGCAGGCCGTCGCGTTGATGTCGTACTGGTCGTCGACGGTGAGCTGGGTGCGGTCGTAGCGGAACTGGATGCCCGCCGCCCAGGCGATATTGCCGCCCGGGAGAGCGACCGGCAGGTCGCCGCTCAGCACGGCGTCGGCCGTGAAGAGCTCGGTCCGCACCTCGGAGTTCAGGTACTGGTGCATCCAGTTCAGGACCTCGGGCTTGTTGGCCGCGGAGGACACATAGAATGGATTAGTGCGGCCCTTCGCCAGGTTGCTGGCATAGGCGTTTGCGAAGGGGTTGAAGTACATGCAGTTCCCGACCCCGGGGACGCCGGTGACGGGGTTGCACCCAGGACCACCCAAGCCGCGCAGGGCAAGCTGCATCCGGGTGACGGAGATGTCCGGGGTTTCGTTGCGACCCCAGTTCTGCTGGTAGGTGACCGCAAGATCCCAACCGATGTCGTCGAAGATGTGCCCCTTCAGGCCACCGTTGATGCGCAGGGCCTGGGCGTAGCGGCGCTGGTGGTCGGCGCCGTCGGCGAACAGCGGGTTGCCGCCATAGCCCTCGGGGCGCCACAGGGTCTGCGAGGCGATGACGCCGTTGGCCGCCGCGTTGGTGCAGATGGTCCCGAGCGCGGGGCAGTTGGCCGCATTGGCCAGGAACGCGATCAGGCCCGGGTTTGTCGCCGGAATATAGAACCGCGACTGCTGGTTCAGGCCCACCGCCGGGTAGGGTGAGGAGCCGCCGCCGGCGGAGCCGCCCGAGGCCAGGATCGGGGTGGGGAACTGGGTGGTCGACTGGGCCGGAGACACCCGCTCGCGGGGCACGTCGTGCGCCGCCCACAGAACCTCGCCATGGAAATCGATGTCGTCGGTGACCTCGAAATTCAGCTCGCCGTAGAGCTGGTAGTGGAACTCGTCGTTCACGAGGTTG
>JAYSCC010000517.1:0-2742 GCA_041915065.1 Zavarzinia sp. | reverse complement strand
AAGAGCCCGGCGATCTCGTGGCGATAGATCAGGCCGCCGAAGGTGAGGCCTCCGGCGACGGCGGCGACCGCGGCCCAGACGGCGAGTGCCCTGACCGGGTTGCGCCGGCGCGGTGCCGTGGGCTTCGGCGCCGGCATCACCGGGATCGTCGTTTCGGGCGGCGGCGGGGGCAGGCTGGTGCGGAGCGAGCCCGGGGTATAGAGGCGCAGGATCACTTCCGACATCGACTGCGGCCGTTTCTCCGGATCGGGTTCCAGCATGGTGGCGATCAGGGGGCGCAGCGCCTCCGGAAGGGCGGAGAGATCCGGCACCGCTTGGCGCGCGGCCAGCGCCGTCTCGACCGTGCGGCCCATGTCGAGCTTGCGGCCGAGCAGGGCGGCGGCCATGACCAGGCCCAGGCTGTAGACGTCGGTCCTGGCGTCCACCTGGCCGTCGAAACGGCCGAGCTGTTCCGGGGCGACATAGGAGAGTTTGCCGGCGATCTGGCCGCCCAGCACGGTGCTCTCCCCGGCGCCCTCGACCCGGGCGATGCCGAAATCGATGATCTTGGGGCGCATCAGGTCGCCCCCTTCGAAGATGATATTGTCGGGCGACAGGTCGCGGTGCAGCACGCCCTTCTCGTGGGCGCTCTCGAGCCCGGCGGCGACATTGATCGCCATGCGCCGGACCTCGTCGACGCCGAGCGGCTTGACCGCGATCAGGCGGGCGAGCGACGGCCCGTCGACATATTCCATGACGAGATAGGTGCGGCCCCGCTCGTCCCTGAACAGCCCGTCATAGGCGACGATCGCATCGGACCTGAGCTGGCGCAGGGCCATGGCCTCGCGCCGGAACAGCTCCACCATGGTGGAGGAGCCGGCGAGGTCGGAACGGATGATCTTCAGGGCGTGCAGCGTGCCCAGGGTCTCGTTCCGGACCCTATAGACCTCGCCCATGCCGCCGCGGGCGATCAGCGCCTCGATTCGATAGGTATTGCCGAGAAGAGTCTCGGGCGGCAGCGTCGTTTCTTCGTCCATCGCCATCATCGCGGGGTCCTGCATCGGGGGCGAGCATGGCCGCCCCCGATGGCGGGCGCAATGAATTCGGCCACAGGCGGGCTCAGGCCTCGCCGGGCAGCAGGATGGTGCGGGCGCGGCCCTTGCCGTAGCCGAGCGCCTGCCCGGCCCAGAGCGCGCGGCGGAGCGCGTGGATGCCTTCGTCCAGCGCCGCCCTGGTGCGCGGAATGGCGCCGGTGAAGGTCAGGAAGCCGTGCAGCATGTCCGAATGGTCCTGCACCTCGACGGCGACGCCGGCATCACGCAGCTTCTCGACATAGCCGATACCCTCGTCATAGAGCGGGTCGAAGCCGGCGACCACCACGGTGGCGGGGGCGAGGCCGTCGAAACGCTCGGCATTGATCGGGGTCAGGCGGGCCATGTCCTGGTCCGACATTTCGCCGGCACAGAGCTTGCGGAACCAGTCGGTCAGCTTCTTCTCCAGGATGAAGCCCTTGGCATAGAGCTGCGCGGAGCGGGTGTTCATGCGCCCGTCGGTCGCCGGATAGATCAGCAACTGATGGCAGGGCGGCTGAATATCGGCATCGCGGGCCATATGGGTGACCATGGCGGAGAGCAGGCCGCCCGCGGAATCGCCCGCGACCGCCATGCGCCGGGGATCGATCCCCATCGAGGCGGCATGGGCGACCAGGAAGCGCCACACGGCGCCTGCATCGATCACGGCGGCCGGCATCGGCGCCTCGGGCGCCAGGCGGTAGTCGATCGAAAGGACGGCGCAACGCGCCTTGTCGGCGATATAGCGGCAGGTCGAATCGTAACCGTCGAGGTCGCCCAGGACGAAGCCGCCGCCATGGAAATAGACGGTGAGCGGCAGGGGCGTGGAGAGCCCGCGCGGGACATAGAGGCGGGCGCGAATGGCGCCCAGCTCGCCCGGGATCACCATTTCCTCGATCAGCGCCATCGGCCGCGGGGCGAGCGCGAAGGCGGCCATGCCCATGCGATAGGCGCCGCGCGCCTGCTCGACGCTCATGCGGTGGATCGGGAAGAGCTTCCGCTGAACGGCGGCGAAGGCCTGGAGCTGCGGGTTCAGCCGCTTACCCTCGATCACCGCGGGCGCGATCGCCGCGGCACCGGCCAGCAGCGGCCCGGTAATGGTCGAAAGGCCGGTCTTGGCCAAATGCTGAAGGGTCATCGCGAGAGGCATGAAGCACCGCTTTCCCGTAACCATCCCCTGCAACGGCAGGGTTCCTGGACGCCGACATCGGCAACAGCGCCGATGACGCCAGCGTCACCTTGTCACACCTTCAAAAGGATTAATGGGGATCGTCAAGCAGTGTTTCAATCGACCAAGAAGAATTTTCCGCCGCCGATTGTGGAATGCATGATGACGCTACGTCATGCTGCGAAAGCGAAACGGCCCGCCACCAGGGCGGGCCGTTCCTTTTCTTGTCCGAGTCTGTCGCTCAGGCGGCCTGCTTCAGGTGCCGGGCGATCAGGATTTCCGCGATCTGGACGGCGTTGAGTGCCGCGCCCTTGCGGAGGTTGTCGGAGACGCACCAGAGGGCGAGGCCCTTGCCGTCCGGCACCGTCGGGTCGCGGCGGATGCGGGAGACGAAGGTGGCGTAGTCGCCCACGCATTCGAGCGGGGTGATGTAGCCGCCGTCTTCGTGCTTGTCGACGACCATCAGGCCGGGGGCCTGGCGCAGGATCTCGCGCGCCTGGTCGACGGTGATCGGGTTCTCGAACT
>JAYSCC010000516.1:0-2759 GCA_041915065.1 Zavarzinia sp. | reverse complement strand
ATGGTTGTTGAAGCTGCCGACCGAGGCATGGGTCGGCCCGCTGGCGCCGAGCGCCACCTTGAGCGCTTCCTTGGTTCCGGTCTTGCCGACCGAGCCGGTGACGCCGATCACCGCGGCGTCGACCCGACCGCGCGCCGCCCGCGCCAGATCCTCGAGCCCGGCCATGGTCTCCGGCACGATGACCAGGGGATCGGCTTCGCTGAGCCCTTCGGGCACCTGGGCGACCAGGGCACCGGCAGCACCTGCCGCCAGGGCCTTGGCGACGAAGGCGTGGCCGTCCACTTGGGTGCCCGGCAGGGCGACGAAAAGATCGCCCGGCTCGACCTTGCGGGAATCGAAGACGACGCCGGTCACGGCGAAATCGCGCGTGGCGCTGCCCCCGGTGGCGGCGGCGATTTCGGCGGCTGTCCAGAGCGCGGTCATGCGGCGCCTCCCTTGATGACGCGGAGCACGCTGCGCACCACGGCGCGGTCGTCGAAGGGGCGGGTCTCGCCCTTCACGATCTGGCCTTGCTCATGGCCCTTGCCGGCGACCACGACGACGTCGCCGGCCGAAAGGTCGGACAGGGCGGCGGCGATGGCCGCGGCGCGGTCGCCGATCTCGATCGCCCGCGGGGCGGCGGCCAGGATCTGGGCGCGGATCGCCTTGGGCTCTTCGCTGCGCGGATTGTCGTCGGTGACGATGACGCGGTCGGCCGCCTCGGTGGCAATACGGCCCATCTCCGGCCGCTTGCCGGGATCGCGGTCACCGCCGCAGCCGAAGACCACCACCAAGCGCCGCTCGACATGGGGGCGCAAGGCTGCGAGCACGCGAGCGAGCGCATCGGGCGTATGGGCATAATCGACAAAGACCGGCGCACCCGAGACATGGATGCCAGCGAGTTCGAGCCGCCCCGGCACGCCCTGCAGGCGGCCGAGCTGGGTGACGGCATCCCCCGCCGCCGTCCCGGTGGTGACCGCGAGGCCGAGCGCCACCAGGGCGTTGGACGCCTGGAAATCGCCCGCCAGCGGCAGTTCGACCTGATGCGCCGCGCCGAACAGGGAAAGGCTCAGGGCCTGGCCGGCCGCAGTCGGCCGACGGCGTAGGAGGGCGATGTCCGCCCCCTCCCCGCCCACGGTGACGGGCTTCAGGCCGGCATCGCGGGCCGCCTTCAGGATCGCCTCGGCCGGCTCGCCCCCGCGCACCACGACGGCGGGCGCGCCCTTGGGCAGCAGGGTGTCGAACAGACGCCGCTTGGCCGCCAGATAGGCGGCGAAATCCGGGTGATAGTCGAGATGGTCGCGGGTCAGATTGGTGAAGGCGCCGGCGACCAGGCGCACGCCGTCCAGCCGGCGCTGGTCTAGGCCGTGGCTGGAGGCTTCCATCGCCGCATGGTCGATGCCGCGGGCGGCAAGGCCGCTCAACACTTGGTGCAGCACCACGGGATCGGGCGTGGTGGCGCCGAGGGGCGTATCGCCTTCGTCCGTGGTCACCCCGAGGGTGCCGATGGCGGCCGCGGACAGGCCGAGGCCGGCCCAGATCTGGCGGGTGAAGCTGGCGACCGAAGTCTTACCGTTGGTGCCGGTCACCGCCACCACCGTGGCCGGCTGGCCGGCATGGAAACGCGCGGCGGCGAGCGCGAGCGCCCGGCGGGCGTCGCGGACCGCGATCACCGGCACCGGCGCCTCCACCGTCTCGCCCGCCTGGACGACCACGGCGGCAGCCCCCTTGGCCACGGCATCGGCGATATAGCGCCGGCCGTCGTCCCGGCTGCCCGAGAGGGCGAAGAACAGGGCGCCGGGCACCACCTTGCGGCTGTCCGCGGTCACGGCGGCGATCGCCAGGGTCGCCGCGACGCCGTCTTCGGGGATCAGCTCGGCCAGTTCGTGTGCTGCCATGGGCCCGGCCTCACTCTTCACCGGTCGCCTTGGCGATCAGCACGCCGCCCGCGACCGCCGGGTCCGGGCCTTCGGTCGGCATGACGCCCAGCAGGGGAGCGATCCGCTCGACGATATGGCCGACGGTGGGCGCCGCGGTCCAGCCGCCGGTCGCATAGCCATAGGTCTCCTTGGTGCCCTTCGGCTCGTCGATCATGACCAGCACAGCATAGCGCGGCTCGGTCATCGGGAAGGCCGAGACGAAGGAGGACAGCAGGGCCTTGCGGGCATAGCCGCCGCCTTCCGCCTTTTCCGCCGTACCGGTCTTGCCGCCGATCCAATAGCCCGGCACGTCCGCCTTCTTGCCGGTGCCCATGGTGACGACCAGGCGCATCAGCTTGCGCATCGAGGCCGAGGTCTGGGACGAGATCACCCGCTCGCCGGCCGGCGGATGCGCCGGGTCGGGCAGCAACAGGGTGGGCTGGAAATAGACGCCGCCGTTGACCAGGGCCGAGACGCCGGTCGCGAGATGCAGCGGCGTCACCGCCATGCCGTGACCGAAGGCGATGGTCATCGTATTGATTTCGCGCCAGGGATTGGGCACCTGGGGCATGCCCGCCTCTGGCAGCTCGATCGAGACGCGGCGGGTCATGCCCATGCGGGTCATGAATTCGCGCTGGCGGTCGACGCCGCAATCGAGCGCCATCTTGGCCGAGCCGATGTTCGAGGAATAGATCAGGATCTCCGGCACCGAGAGCCAGCGCGCCTGCGGATGGTCGTCCTTGATAGTGAAGCGGGCGATCTTGATCGGATGGGTGGCGTCATAGCTCGACCCCAGCTTGGCGACACCGCTGTCGAGCGCCATCGCCGTGTTGAAGGTCTTGAAGGTCGAGCCCATTTCGT
>JAYSCC010000515.1:0-2760 GCA_041915065.1 Zavarzinia sp. | reverse complement strand
CAATAGGGGCCGGCGCCGCCGACCGACCAGGCGAGATGCTCGGAGACGAGGGACGGCTCGATCCGTTCGACCAGCCGGGCGAAACGCCCCAGATGGTCGGGATCGAGCCCGCCGGCCGAGCCGAGCGAGAGGCCGACGCCATGGACCGAGACCGGGCGCTCCGCCCGGACCGTGGCCAGGATGTCGAGGCCCGGGCCGCCGGTCATATAGTTCTCGGCGTGGATCTCGACCCAGGCGGGGTCGGCGGCACCGGCCGCGACCGCCGCCTGATGGGGCGCGCGCAGGCCGATGCCGGTGCGTCCGAGCCGATCCATGGCCGTCGCCCCTCTAGCTCTGCCTCAGCTCTTGGGCTCGAGGCTGCCGCCGGTCAGCTTGGCGCAGGTGCCGCCCGGCAAGTAGATGAAGGCATCCTTCTGGCTGTCGGCCGAGGCGGTGCCGGCGCAGGAATTCGAGGCGGTCTGGCAGTCGTTCTGCCCGGCCTTGACGACGCCGTAGCACTTTTCCTTGTCGGCCGCATAGGCGCCCGTCGAGACGAGGCCGGTGGCAGCCACCACAGAGGCGGCGAGCAGCGACGCGGTCGCGGTCTTGGCGAGGATGGACATCGATATCTCCTTCAGTCTTCACGAGTTCGGCGAGGACATTCCGTCGGCGCCCTCGATGATCAGGTTCGGCGCCGCAATTGAAAAGTTACGCGGCTCTCGAAATGTCCCGGATTGCCGTTATTGTTGGCGTCGAATCGAATGCGGCCTGCACTGGCCGCGGCGAATCGAATGCGGCCGCAACGGGCCGCGGGGAAGCATCGGGGATGACCACGGTGGTCGACGACGGCAGCGAGTTGAGCCGCCTGATGGCGGCGGCGCAAGATGGCGACCAGCGCGCCTATGCGACCCTGCTCACCGCCGTGACGCCTTATCTGCGAGCGCAGGCGCGGCGTTTCCTGCGCTCGCCCCATGATGTCGAGGACGTGGTGCAGGAAATCCTGCTCACCATTCACCGGGTCCGCCACACCTATGACCCGTCGCGTCCCTTCCTGCCCTGGCTGGTGGCGATCGCGCGGCGCCGCATCGTCGACCGGCTGCGTGGCAAGGGCCGGCTGGATGCCCGCGAAGTGGTGGTCGCCCCCGACCATGAAACTTTTACCGAGGTGGCGGCGAATACCACTCAAGAGGACGAACCGGACCACAGCGCGCTGCACGCCGCCGTGGCCGCTCTGCCGCCGGGCCAGCGCCTGGCGGTGGAGCTTCTCAAGTTCAAGGATTTGTCGCTCAAGGAGGCGTCGGACCTGAGCGGCATGTCGGTCGGTGCGTTGAAGGTCGCGGCGCACCGGGCTTACAAATCGCTGCGCCAGGCATTGACCGGTGGCGGCGACGACGGGAAAGGGTGAAGGTGTCACGGTGAGTACCGAGACCGACAGGCTGATCAGCGCCTTGACCGAGGCGGCCGGTCCCGTGCGGCGGCTGCGCCCGCCCGTGGTGCGCTCGGCGCTCTGGCTCGGCGCCGCCGCGGCCCTGATCGCTGCCATCACCCTTCTTCACGCCTATAAGGAAGGCCACAGCTTCCATTCGATCGCCGGCCAATTCGTGGCGATGGATTTCACCGTCCGCTGGTTCGCCGCCCTGGCGACCGGCGTGACCGCGACGCTGGCCGCCTTTGAGCTGAGCCTGCCGGACCGGTCCCGCGCCTGGCGCCTGCTGCCGCTGCCGACCGCCCTGGTCTGGCTCTTCTCGATCGGCTGGGGCTGCCTGACCGACTGGGGCCAGATCGGCCCGGACGGTTTCGAATTCGGCGAGAGCTTCATCTGCTTCGGCGTGATCGTCGGCACCAGCGTGCCGCTGGGCGGACTGCTCGCCTGGCTGCTGCGCCATGCCTCGGCGGCGCGGCCGACCGATACGATCGCGGTCGGCGCCCTCGCCGTCGCGGCCCTTACCGCCTGCGGCCTCAGCCTCTACCACAAGCTGGACGCCACCTTGATGCTGCTGCTCTGGACCGGCGCCACCACCGCCCTGGTGCTCGGCGTGCTCCGACTTTCGGCGGGGTACCAACAGCGGCGCTGAGCCTTGCTCCCGGGCCCGGGCTCGGGGCATGCTGCCGGCTCCGATGCTGGCAGGGGTGCTTCGATGATCTACAGTCTGGGCGACAAGCGCGTGGTTCGCGAGGAAGGCGCCTGGATCGCGCCCGGCGCCATCGTAATCGGCTCCGTCGTCCTGAAGCGCAACGCCAGCATCTGGTTCAACGCCGTGATCCGGGGCGACAACGACCCGATCGTAATCGGCGAAAACACCAATATCCAGGACGGCTCGGTGCTGCACACCGATGCCGGCGTGCCGCTCGACATCGGTGCCCATGTCACGGTCGGCCACAAGGTGATGCTGCACGGCTGCACGATCGGCGACAATTCGCTGATCGGCATCAATTCCGTGATCCTGAACCGGGCCAAGATCGGCCGGAATTGCGTGATCGGCGCCAACAGCCTGATCCCCGAAGGCAAGGAGATCCCGGACGGCACCCTGGTGGTCGGAAGCCCCGGCCGCGTGATCCGCCACCTGACCGAAGAGCAGATCGCCAACCTGAAGCGCCAAGCCCTGCACTATGTCGAGAACGCGCAGCGCTACCAGCGCGATCTTAGCGCGTGCTCTAGAGCATCGGCGGAATGAGCATCGTTCCGCCGATGCCCTAACCTCTTGATTTGACGCATCTTCGGACGGCGAACCGGATTCCGCTTCGCCTAAGGATGCTTTAGACGTGCTCCAGAGGCGACGA
>JAYSCC010000514.1:0-2768 GCA_041915065.1 Zavarzinia sp. | reverse complement strand
CGCGAGATCCTGGCGATCCTGCGCCGGACCTATTGCTCGACCATCGGCGTCGAGTTCATGCATATCTCCGATCCGGCGGAAAAGGCCTGGATCCAGGAGCGCATCGAAGGCCGCGAGAAAGAGATCCACTTCACCCTCGAGGGTAAGAAGGCGATCCTGAACAAGCTCGTGGAAGCCGAAGGCTTCGAGCATTTTCTGAACAAGCGCTTCACCGGCACCAAGCGCTTCGGCCTCGACGGCGGCGAGAGCCTGATCCCCGCCATGGAAGGCATCATCAAGCGCGCGGGCAACCTCGGCTGCAACGAGATCGTGCTCGGCATGGCCCACCGCGGCCGTCTGAACGTGCTCGCCAACGTGATGAGCAAGCCCTATATCGCGATCTTCTCGGAATTCCAGGGCGGCTCGGCCAATCCCGACGACGTCCAGGGTTCGGGTGACGTGAAGTATCACCTCGGCACCTCGTCCGACCGCGAATTCGACGGCAACAAGGTCCACCTGTCGCTGGCCGCCAACCCCTCCCACCTCGAGATCGTCGATCCCGTGGTGATCGGCAAGGCACGCGCCAAGCAGTGGCAGAAGGGCGATACCGACCGCATCCAGGTGATGCCGATCCTGCTCCATGGCGACGCCGCCTTCGCAGGGCAGGGCGTGGTCGCGGAATGCTTCGGCCTCTCGGGGCTGCGCGGCTATCGCACCGGCGGCACCATCCACATCATCGTGAACAACCAGATCGGTTTCACCACCGCCCCGCACTTCTCGCGTTCCTCGCCCTATCCGTCGGACATGGCGAAGATGGTGGCGGCGCCGATCTTCCACGTGAACGGCGACGATCCGGAAGCGGTCTGCCACGTCGCCAAGGTGGCGACGGAATATCGCCAGAAGTTCCACAAGGACGTGGTGATCGATCTCTTCTGCTATCGCCGCTTCGGTCACAACGAGACCGACGAACCGATGTTCACCCAGCCGCTGATGTATTCGAAGATCGGCAGCCATCCGACGGTGCGCGAGATCTACACCAAGCGCCTGGTCGAGGAAGGGGTCATCACCGCCGCCGAAGGCGAGGCGATGAACACCAACTTCTACGCCCAGCTCGATGCCGATCTCGAAGCCTCCAAGCAGTACAAGCCGAACAAGGCCGACTGGCTGGAAGGCCGCTGGGCCGGGCTCCAGGTCGCGCGCGGTGACGTTCGCCGCGGCGAGACCGACGAGTCGACCAGGACCCTGAAGGAACTCGGCGAGATCCTGACCACGATCCCGGAAGGCTTCACGCCGCACCGCACGCTGCGCCGCGTGCTCGACGCCAAGAAGAAGATGTTCGAGACGGGCGAGGGGTTCGACTGGGCGACGGCCGAGGCGCTGGCCTTCGGCACCCTGCTCCAGGAAGGTATCCACGTCCGCCTGTCCGGCCAGGACTCGGGCCGCGGCACCTTCTCGCAGCGCCACGCCGTCTGGGTCGACCAGTCCGGCGAAGACCGCTATCTGCCGCTGCAGAACCTGGGGCCCGAGGCGTCGAGCTTCGAGGTTCACGACTCGATGCTGTCGGAAGCCGCCGTGCTCGGCTTCGAATACGGCTACTCGATGGCCGAACCGAACGCCCTCGTGCTCTGGGAAGCGCAGTTCGGCGATTTCGCCAACGGCGCCCAGGTGGTGTTCGACCAGTTCATCGCCTCGGGCGAGTCGAAGTGGCTGCGCATGTCGGGCCTCGTCGTCCTGCTGCCGCATGGTTTCGAAGGCCAGGGGCCGGAGCACTCCTCCGCCCGGCTGGAGCGTTATCTCCAGCTCTGCGCCGAAGACAACATGCAGGTCGCCAACTGCACGACGCCGGCCAACTATTTCCACATCCTGCGCCGGCAGATCCACCGCAAGTTCCGCAAGCCGCTGATCATGATGACGCCGAAGTCGCTGCTGCGGCATCCGAAGGCGGTCTCCAGCCTGGCGGAAATGGGCCCTGGTACCTCGTTCCACCGCGTGCTCGAGGACGATTTCGACCCCAAGGGCGAATTCCCCAAGATCACCGGCGACTTCCGCCTGGCCAAGGACTCGGCGATCGAGCGCGTCGTGATGTGCACCGGCAAGGTCTATTACGACCTGCTGGCCGAACGTGAGAAGCGCAAGCTCGACAACGTCTATATCGCCCGCGTCGAGCAGCTCTATCCCTTCCCGGCCAAAACCCTGGTCAACCTGCTGCAGCGCTTCCCGAAGGCGGATGTGGTGTGGTGCCAGGAAGAGCCGAAGAACATGGGCGCCTGGTTCTTCGTCGAGCCCTGGATCGAATGGGTGATCGGCAAGGCCCGGGGTAAACCCGGCCGCCCGGCCTATGCCGGCCGTTCGGCCGCGGCCTCGCCCGCGACCGGCCTGCTGCGCAAGCATGTCGAAGAACAGAACAAGCTGGTCGGCGACGCGCTGACTGTCTGAGAACCAACTGATCTGGAACGCCGAAGAGGCTGAAGAATGACGATCGAACTCAAGGTCCCGACGCTCGGTGAATCCGTCACCGAGGCGACCATCGGCAAGTGGTTCCGCAACGTCGGCGAAGCCGTCAAGAAGGACGAGGCGCTGGTCGAACTCGAGACCGACAAGGTCGCGGTCGAGGTCAATGCGCCGGAATCGGGCGTGCTGACCCGGATCGACGCCAAGCCGGGCGACACCGTCACCATCGGCCAGATCCTCGGCGCGATCGAGGAAGGTGCCACGGCGACCGCCAAGCCGGCGGCCCCGGTGGCGGCGCCCGCCCCGGCGCCTGCGCCGGCCCCCGTGGCAGCACCGGC
>JAYSCC010000513.1:0-2782 GCA_041915065.1 Zavarzinia sp. | reverse complement strand
CCGGTACCAGGCGGACGTGGATCTCGATCCGCTCGCCCTCCGACGGCGCATTGGCGATCGAGAAGGCGCGGGCGCCTTCGATGCCGGGCAGCGTCAAGTTGACATATTGGCCGGCCTGAAACGCCATCGGCGTGGCACCCAGGTCGAGCCAGATACCCTTGATGTCCCGCGTCAGATCCCGGATTTCGGCGACCGTGGCGACGGCATCCAGCACGGGCAGGTTCTGCGCGTCGGGATCGACGTCGATATCGGCCTCGATGGTGACGTCGGAGAGGGCGCGGGCACAGCAGGCGAGCGCCCGCCCCTCGTCACGCTCGAAATCCATCAGGGCGAAGGGCGACGCCTCGCCGAGGTCCACTTCGCCTTCGGTCACCGTGACCTTGCAGGTGCTGCAGAGGCCGTGGTTGCACTGATAGGGCAGGTAGATCCCGTTGCGCAGGCAGGCATCCAGGATGGTCTGCCCGTCGGCGACGGTGATGGTCTGGCCCAGTGGCTCGATGGTGATCTGGTGGGACACGTCAGTCTCCGCGCCGGCTCAGAAAGCCGCGCCGGCCAGACCGTTCAGGCCGGGCGTCCAGAAGCGGAGGACCGATTTGTGGCCGATGTGATTGGCGGCCAGGCTGGCGTCCAGGTCCGGCTTGAAGGGCCGGTTGTCCAGCATCCAGGTGACCTTCGACCAATCGATCTTGGCGAATTCGGGATGCTGGCCGTAGCAGCCGGGCAGCACCTTCTCGATCACGTCGCGGAAGGGCATCTCGGCCTTCAGGGGCAGCGCCAGGGCGGCGCAGAACATCAGGTGTTCTTCCCAGTGCCAGTAGACGATCTGGTTGCCGTGGAAATTCTCGACCCGGTCGCGCGAGGCGAATTCATAGGGTCCGATGGCGGCGACAGGCATGTTTCCTCCTAGTTCTTCATCTGGCGGCCGTGCGGCGGCCGGCCCCGCCGCACGGTCTTGCGATCAGGCTTCGTTGACGGAGCGCTGCGCCTGCCATTCGTTCCAGAGCTTCTCGTCCGGCGAGCCCTTGTAGTCGAAGTTGTCGGCACCGAAATTCAGGTGATACCAGGCGAGAACATCCTTGAGATCCGCGCCGCCGCAGTTGCCCTGATAGATCTGATGCACAGGCAGCCAGGACTGCATGTATTTCTCGGGCTCGTAGGTGAAGATGTCCTTGCAGCCGTCGGAGCAGAAGTGGTAGCGCTCGCCCTTGTATTCAGTGGAACGGAAGCAGATCGTCTTCGGATCGTCGGGTTCCGTGAAGATCATCGGAATCTGGCAGACCACGCAGAGCTGGGGCAGGGTCGGGTTGTAGTAGCGCTTGCCCTGGGCCTCCATCTCGCTCCAGCACTGGAACCGCGGGCGATACAGGCGGTCGAAGGTGTCGGGATATTTGGCCGACAGCCAATCCTGTTCTTCCGCCGTCGGCACCCAGGTGTGGAAGGCGGTCGCCTGGCTGTAGTTGTAGAAGGTCGTCCACACTTCGTGGCTGAGGCGGCTCTTCTCCTTCGAGGCGACCTCGTGGTACTTCGGCTTGCGGATGCCATAACGCGACAGGTCGTTGAAGAGGGCGTCGCCGGCCTGCTCGAAATACATCTCCCAGGCTTCCGCCCACGACATGACCCGCTTGGGCAGCATGTAGTCCATCATCATCGAGACGATGGCGAGCAGGCGGTAGCCGCGCCAGAACCACTTGTCGATCCAGCGCTGCACGATCGGAACGTTGCCTTCGTCCTGCTCGAGCATGAACTTGATGATCTCGAGGCCGAGGGTCATGTGCCGGGCCTCGTCGGACTGGGCCGAGAAGCCGAAGGTCACGGTCGCCATGTCGCCGTTATAGGCGGCGCCGGACATGAAGGGCACGAACAGCAGGTTGGTCAGGACATATTCGAAGCTGAACGAGATTGCGGTCAGGAATTCGAACGGTCCGGCCGAGCAGGCATCCTCGAAGAAGGACTTGGGCACCGACAGGTACCACACGCGGTCGTGCATGTGGCGGGCATCGTGCAGGCCGTCGAAGAACTTGTTGTAATGGCTGATCGTGTGGATCTGGGTCTGGGCGTGGCGCAGCTCGTCGATCGCCTGCATCTGGCAGGCGATGCGCGGCCCGGCGCCGACGAAATGCCGGCCGACGTGGGCATAGCCACGATGCGCCGAATATTCGAGCGGCGAGACGCCGGTCAGGAACACCTTGAGCGCGTTGATGTAACGCGCATCGGTCACGTTCAGGTGGCCGTTGTTCTGCGCGAAGCTCTCGATCACGGCATAGAGCTTGCGCTCCTTCTCCGCCTGGTATTTCCAGTAGGCGTCCATGGTGAGACGGAAGGGGTCTTCCCAGGCCTCCCAGTCATGGATCTTGATGCCTTCGTAATCCGCGAAGGGGAACACTTTCGACATCGGCTGATAGGTGGTTTCCCAGCTCAGGCCGCGCGTCAGATGGGCGTAGCGTTCCTTGAGGCTGAGCTTGCGGTGCTTCGGGGGAGGCATGGCGTTCATGATGGACCTCGTCAGCTGTGGCGGTGCGGGGCGCCCGTTTTCCAGGCGAGGGTGAAGCTCTCGTCGTCTTCGTCGACATTGCCGGCGAGGGTGATGAGGGAGAGCTGGAGTTCCTGCAGGTCGAAGGGCCGGCCGAGCTTGTTCTCGATCGTCTCGCGCCGGATGCTCAGGCGGTCGGCGCAGTCGATCTTGGTCAGCGCGGGCATCACGCTGACCACGGCCCCCGGGTTGTCCTCGACGATCGCTTCGACCAGGAAGCGGGCGTCGTCGGTATTCTGGAAAGTGATGGAA
>JAYSCC010000512.1:0-2783 GCA_041915065.1 Zavarzinia sp. | reverse complement strand
AATGTCGCCGTCCGCGAGTCCCAGATCGCCCGCCTGAAGCAGATCCGCGCGACCCGCGACGAGGCTGCCGTGAGCGCCGCCCTGGCCGCGCTCACCGCCGGTGCGGAAGGCGACGCCAACCTGCTCGACCTCGCCGTCAAGGCCGCCCGCGTGCGCGCCACCGTGGGCGAGATTTCGGATGCCCTGGAAAAGGTCTTCACCCGTCACAAGGCGGTGATCCGCTCGATCTCCGGCGTCTACGGCGCCGCTTACGAGGGTGACGAGGGCTTCGACCGGATCCGCAAGGAAGTCGCCGCCTTCGCCCGCGAGGAGGGCCGCCGGCCGCGCATGTTGGTTGCCAAGATGGGCCAGGACGGCCACGACCGCGGCGCCAAGGTGATCGCCACCGCCTTTGCCGACATCGGCTTCGACGTCGACGTCGGCGCCCTGTTCCAGACCCCGGCCGAGGTCGCCCGCGATGCGGTCGAGAACGACGTCCATGTGATCGGCGTCTCGTCCCAGGCCGCCGGCCACAAGACTCTGGTGCCCGAGCTGATCGCCGAGCTGAAGAAGCTGGGCGCCGAAGACGTGCTGGTGGTCTGCGGCGGCGTCATCCCGGCCCAGGATTACGATTTCCTCTACAAGGCGGGCGTCGCGGCCATTTATGGCCCCGGCACCAATATCCCGGCCGCCGCGGCCGAGATCATGTCGATCATCGCCAAGCGCCGCCAGGCCGCCTGATCGCCTTGCTGCTCCGCCCGCCGGGCGGGGCAGCTTCTTCAGTGGCGAGCGTCACAGCCCGGAGGCATCGCCGGGAGTAGGGTCATGCCTCCCAACGACGGCCGGGTACCGGCCGGACGACAGGTGAGGGAGATTACGACCGTGGCATCCATTCTCGATTGCGCCCGCATTTCGACCGACGTCTACAACACCCGCAACACTGATGCGCCAGGCTGGGTGCGCGGCGCGGTGACGGCCGATCTCGCTGTCGGCGAAGCCTTTTTCGGCGCCACTTACTTGCGCGGTAACGAAGTCGTCGTGGCCTTCCGCGGCAGTGTCGAGGCTGTGGACTGGACCGATGCCGATGCCGACATCGCCCGTGGCCGCCTGCCGCTCGGCCAATTGGGCGACGCCCTCGGCTATATGAACCGGGCTTCGGCCGCGGCGGCCCAGCGGGGCATCACGAAACTGGTGATCACTGGCCATTCACTGGGTGGCGGCCTCGCCCAGCTCGCCGTCGGCATTCGGTCGAATTCGGTGGGCGTCACCTTCAACGCGCCCGGCTGCCGCAATTTGACCGGTCCCGTGCATCTAAGCCTCGCCAACCAGGACGTCTGGAACTACCGGACGGCGCGCGATCCGGTCAGCCGCACCGGTGTGCCAGTCGGCCGGCCCTATGTCAGCCTGCCGGTGCCTGCCACCACGGCGGAACGGGTCAGCCGCGTCGTCGGCGGCATTCCGGCCTTGATCGGCGGCTATGTCGCCGGCTCCGGCAACGAGCACCGCATGTCGCTGATGCTTCAGGCGCTGGGCGGCAGTTCGGAATGTGGGCGCTGCGTCTGAGCCTCAGCGCCCAAAGATGCCCTTGAAGAACTGGGCCAGCGCATTGCGGTTCTGCTTGCGCTGCAGTTCTTTGGCGTCGCGCAGCCAGGCGATCTGAACCACCCGCCGCTCGCCCGTGAAGGGACGGTGGCCGTGCCACGAATTGTCGCCCCGCAGGAAGCCGAAGACCGTGCCCATGGTCGGCGGCACTTCGGTTGCGAAGGGCTCGAAATCGTGGTCGTTGTAGAGTACGCGCAGGCGCCCCGCGGCCGGCTCGGTCCATTCGTCGTTCATGTAGACCAGCAGGGTCATCACCTTGCTGGCGCCGTCGGTATGGGGCCGGCCGTCGTTGCCCATGGAATATTTCCGGATCGTGGTCAGGCGCGGGAAGGCGTGCAGGTCCATGCCGAAGCGCGATGACAGCACCTCGGTCAGTTCCGGTCCTTCCAGCTCGTCGATCAGCTTGCGGAAACTCGGTCCCATGGCGATGTCGCCGACCGTGAGATAGCCGCGCTTGGTGATCGCCGGGTAATCCCGGCGTAGGGCCGGGATCGCCGCGGGCCGCAGGAAGTCGTGACCCAGGAAATGGGGATAGGGTTCGAGACTGAAGGCGCTCTCGCGGACGGCGCCCAGGTCCAGGAGATCACTGCTCATCATTCCCCTCCCTCTCTGCCCAGAGGAAACGGCGTGAGTCGATGTCGGCTCGAAGAGCCCGCTATAGGGGCATCGGCGATCTATAGCGCCGACTTGCGGCGGTATTGTGGCGATCAACCGCCCATTTTGTCGCGGTCGGGCGGGGGCAGATAGGCGGCATCGCCGAGCGTTTCGCCCGGGCCTATACCGTGGTCGATCAACTGGGCGACGACGACGCCGAATTCCGTGTTGACCGCCACCTTGACCGGCACGGCGCGGGGCAGGCCGGGCAGGCGCACGAACCAGACATCGACCGTATTGGGGAATTTCTTGGCCTCGGCGCGTTCCCAGTCGGGATCGAAGCCCTTCACCCGTCGGTACTGCACCTGGCAATGCAGGGCTTCGCCCGAATAGAAATCGCCGTGGCCGTCCAGCGTGTCGGCGCCCTGATTGTCGAAGGCAACGTCGTAGCGCCGGCGGCCGTCGAAGATCTTGTAGCCACCGCGGCACAATTCGCCGTCGCTCGCCGCCGCCGTTGCCATGATCGAGGCCGAAGCGGGATCGATGGCGCCGAGCAGGAATTCGGGCTCGACCGGCTTCCGCCCGTCCTCCGCATTGTCCGGCACGGT
>JAYSCC010000511.1:0-2783 GCA_041915065.1 Zavarzinia sp. | reverse complement strand
CTCCTTCGCCGATGGTCCCGCCCATGTCCTCGGCCAGACCGTGATCACCGAACTCCTGAAGCGCAGCGGCGTCGCGGCGGCGGATGTCTCGGAAGTGATCATGGGTCAGATCCTGTCCGCCGGCCAGGGCCAGAACCCGGCCCGCCAGGCCGCGGTCAACGCCGGCCTGCCGGTCGAAGTGCCGGCCTGGGGCATCAACCAGCTCTGCGGTTCGGGCCTGCGCGCCGTGGCCCTCGGCTTCCAGGCGGTGAAGAACGGTGATTCGGCGGTCGTCATCGCCGGCGGCCAGGAGAGCATGAGCCAGGCCCAGCACGCCGCTCATCTCCGCTCCGGCACCAAGATGGGCGACATGAAGCTGGTCGACACCATGCTGAAGGACGGCCTGACCGACGCCTTCTACGGCTACCACATGGGTGTCACGGCCGAGAACGTGGCCCGCCAGTGGCAGCTCACCCGCGAGGAGCAGGACAGCTTCGCGCTCGCCTCGCAGAACAAGGCCGAAGCCGCCCAGGTGGCCGGCAAGTTCAAGGACGAGATCGTCCCGGTCACGCTCAAGACCCGCAAGGGTGACATCGTCGTCACCGACGACGAATACATCCGCAAGGGCGCCACGCTCGAGATGATGGCGAAGCTGAAGCCCGCCTTCGACAAGGAAGGCACGGTGACCGCCGGCAACGCCTCGGGCATCAACGACGGTGCCGCCGCGGTCGTCCTGATGAGCGCAGAGGAAGCCAAGAAGCGCGGCCTGAAGCCGCTCGCCAAGATCGTCTCCTGGGGCCAGGCCGGCGTCGACCCGAAGGTCATGGGCACCGGCCCGATCCCGGCTTCGCGCGCCGCGCTGAAGGCTGCCGGCTGGACCGTCGCCGACCTCGACCTGATCGAGGCCAACGAAGCCTTCGCCGCCCAGGCCCTCGCGGTCAACAAGGACCTCGGCTGGGATACCTCGAAGGTCAACGTGAACGGCGGCGCCATCGCCCTCGGCCATCCGATCGGCGCTTCGGGTGCTCGCGTGCTGGTCACCCTGCTGCACGAGATGCAGAAGCGCGATGCCAAGAAGGGCCTCGCCACGCTGTGCATCGGCGGCGGCATGGGCATCGCCCTCACGGTCGAGCGCGAGTAATCGTTTCGGTCTTGCGTACCGGCCGGGGGCGGGCCCCGGCCGGCACCTTTTATCTAATCTAGGGCATTGGAGGAAAACATGGCTCGGGTTGCGGTCGTTACCGGCGGCACGCGCGGTATCGGTTACGCGATTTCGGTCGCGCTGAAGGAAGCTGGCTACAAGGTCGCGGCGAATTACGCCGGCAACGACGAAGCGGCTGCCAAGTTCAAGGAAGAAACCGGCATCGACGTTTACAAGTGGAACGTCGCCAGTTTCGCGGAATGCAAGGAAGGCCTGGCCGCGATCGAAGCCGAACTCGGCCCGATCGACGTCGTGGTGAACAATGCCGGCATCACCCGTGACGCCGTGCTGCACAAGATGAGCCCGGAGCAGTGGAACGCGGTGATCGACACCGACCTGACCTCGCTCTTCAACATGTGCCGCAACGTGATCGAAGGCATGCGCGAGCGCGGCTTCGGCCGCATCGTCAACATCTCGTCGATCAACGGCCAGAAGGGCCAGATGGGCCAGACCAACTATTCGGCCGCCAAGGCGGGCCTGATCGGCTTCACCAAGGCGCTGGCCCAGGAAGGCGCCTCGAAGGGCATCACCGTGAACGTGGTGGCGCCGGGCTACATCAACACCGAGATGGTCGCCGCCGTGCCGGAACCCGTGCTGGCCAAGATCATCGGCCAGATCCCGGTCGGCCGCCTGGGCAAGGCGGAAGAGATCGCCCGTGCGGTCACCTTCCTCGCCTCGGACGACGCCGGCTTCGTCACCGGCGCCACGCTGACCGTCAACGGCGGCCAGTATTACGCCTGATCCTGATCACGTCTGATCGTTGATGACGCAGGAGACGACGCGCGGCCCGAAAGGCCGCGCGACGCTTTTCGGGACCGGGGCCATCGCGCTCTGGTCCGTGCTCGCCGTGCTCACCGCCTCGGCCGGCGAACTGCCGCCCTTCGAGATGACGGCGATCACCTTCGGGATCGGCGGCCTGCTGCTCGCCGTCGCCAACGCGCTCCGGGGTGAAGGTTTCGCGCCTTATCGCCAGCCCTGGCCGGTCTGGGCGGTCGGAATCGGCGGGTTGTTCGGCTATCACGCGCTCTATTTCACCGCCCTGACCTCGGCCCCGCCGGCCGAGGCGAGCCTGGTCTGCTATCTCTGGCCCCTGCTGATCGTGCTCGGCTCCGCCCTGCTGCCGGGCGAGCGGCTGCGCCCGAACCATGTGATCGGCGCCTTGCTTGGTCTCGGCGGCGTCGCCTTCCTGCTCGGCCCCAAGGCGCAATTCTCTTTCGATGCCATGGGCGGCTATCTCGCGGCGCTGGCCGCGGCCGTCACCTGGGCCGCCTATTCGCTGGCCTCGCGCCGCTTCGCCGGGGTGCCCAGCGCCATCGTCGCCGGCTATGCACTCGGTACCGCCGTGCTCGCCGCCCTGGCCCATCTCCTGTTCGAGAGCTGGGTGCCACCCGCCGGCATCGGCGCCTGGGCAGCCTTGGCCGGGCTCGGCCTCGGGCCTGTCGGGGCCGCCTTCCTGGTCTGGGACATCGGCATGAAGCGGGGCGACCCGCGCCTGCTCGGGGCGCTCGCCTATGCAGCCCCCCTGGTCTCGACCCTGATCCTGGTCGCCACGGGCAAGGCGGCGGCCAGCCTCGGCCTCGGCGTCGCCTGCGTGGCGATCACC
>JAYSCC010000510.1:0-2791 GCA_041915065.1 Zavarzinia sp. | reverse complement strand
TGGGCGCCGTTCCGCAGGGCGGAAAGCAGGGCGTCGCTGCCGTCCGACGCCAGTTCGGCGCCGATCGAGAGCAGCGTCGAGAGCGCGGCAGCCTTCGCCACTTTGTCCCAGTGATCGTCGACCCGGTCCTCCAGCCCGGCGTAACCGGCGGCGTCCGAGCCGGGCAGGCGCTCGAGCACGATCGAGGAACCGTCCGGCCGGATCAGCCGGGTCCAGACCAGCAGCACCCGGCGCTGGCCGGCGTCGGCGCCGCCCTGGTACTGGCCGAGCAGGCGCGAGCCCTGAGGGATCAGCAGGCGCCGCCCGGTCGGGCTGTCATAGACGGATTCGGTGACCTGGGCCGTGACCTGTCCCGGCAGATCTGACCGGATGCCGGTCAGCAGTGCGGCGGCGACGACGCTGCCCGCCTGAAGGACGGCGCCGGAGACGGGCTGCGATACCCTGTCGGGCGCGGTGGTCCGGCGATCGACGGGGGCTTCCAGGAATGCCTGGTGCCGATCCCTCGCGGTGTCTCCGCTCGCGGGTGCCGCTGCCATCCCGGATGCCGGGCCCGCCGCAGCGGCCGGCGGCGACGGCCGCGCTGTCACGCCGACGAAGAGCTTGCTGGCATCGGCCGCGGCGGCATCCTGCCGGCGCTGTTGTTCGCCGGGATCGGCGGCTGGCGGGAGATCGGGCCGTCCCTGCTGCCCGAGCACGGCCCTGCCGAAGTCCCCTGGCAGCGGCGGCCCCAGCTGGGGTACTGCACCATAGTCGCGCGGCAGGGCCGCGAGGCCGTCTGCCGTGGTGCGCACGTCCGTGCTGAAGAGCTCGGCCGGAGCATCCGTGCCTTGCCGGTTGCTGAGCGCATAGATCAGCGCGGCCCCCAGGGCGGTGCCGGCGACGAGGCCGAGCAAGACGAGGACCCCGCGCGACAGCCGCGTCACCGGCCGCTTCTCGCCGCGCAGCCGCATGGCGTCGTCCGACGATGTGGTACCGCTCATGACGCGGGCCTGCCGTCGGTGCGGACGATCCGCACCTTCTGCTGGGGCTCGGCGCCGAGGCGCAATTCGGCGGCGGCGAACAGGCGGTCGACGATCATGTGCCGGCCCCGCACCCGGTAGTTCACCAGTTCGGCGCCACCGTCGACATCGACGACGAAGAGCGGCGGCATCTCGCCTTGGCCGATACCGGCAGGGAACTCGATATAGACCTGCCGCCCGTCGTCGAAGGCGCGCAGCGGCCGCCAGGGTGGCGAATCCCCCTCGATCGCATAGCGGAAGTTCAGCGCGGCGATGTCGATGCCCTCGGCGACCGGCCGGGCGGCATCGGCCGCATCGTTCCGGCGGCGGAGCGCCAGTAACTCGTCCTGGGGATAGGACCAGGAGACGGAGGCCATATAGGTCGAGGGCGTCGCATGCAGTTCGACGTGATAGGTCCGCCGGTCGGTATTGACCACGAGGTTGGTGGCGATGTCGGAGCGGACCGGCTTCACCAGGATGTGGATGCGCTTCTCGGTGCCGGAACCGCTCTCGGTATCGCCGATGATCCAGCGCACCGTATCGCCGGCCGCGATCGGCCCGCCGCCGGCCAACTGCTCGCCCGGCTGCAAGGCGATGTCCGAGATCCGGCCGGGGGCGGCATAGACTTGGTAGAGGGCGCCTTCGGTGAAGGGATAGACCTGCACCGCGTTGACGAAGCCGTCACGCACCGGCTGCATCCGGGCAGCAGCATTGGCCTGCGCCACCCGGGCCGCCGGGGCAGCCGGTTCCGGCCGCGGGCGCTCGCCCGGAAGGGGCCGCAACTGCCCGGGCAGGGGCAAGGGACGTGGCACCTCGACGACGGTCACCGGTGCGGGCGGGTCGGCGGCCCGCACTGCCGGTGTGGCATCGTCATAGCGGATGGCGGGTGGCGCCTGGCCGGCGCAGGCCCCGAGGGCGAAGGTGCCCAAGACGGCAAGCAGGACGATCGGGCGGATCATGGCGTGAGCTCCTTCGACCAGTCGACGGCATTGACGAAGATGCCGAGCGGGTTCTTGCGCAGATGGTCGGCATCGGCAGGCGGGCGGAGCACGAGGGTCAGGATGGCGCTCCAGCGCTCGGTCGAAGCGAGCTGGCCGCTCTCGTAGCGCTTCTCGCTCCAGGTGATGCGGAAGCTGTCGGGCGAGGCGCGGATCACGCTGGAGACCTCGACGGAGACCTGCTGCTTGCCGACCCTGGCGAAGGGATCGGCGGTCCTGGCATAGTCGTTGAGGGCGAGTGCCCCGCGATCGGTGGTAAAGTCATAGGCGCGCAGCCAGTTCTGGCGGAGCACGATGGGGTCGGCGGGCACGCTACGGACCTGCTCGATGAAGCGCGCCAGGTGGAAGGCGATCTGGGCATCGGCCGGCTGGTAGTCCGGCGTCGCCGGGGCGACGCTACGGGCTTCGCCCAGCCGGTCGACCTCGACCACCCAGGGCACGATCGTGCCCCGCGCCGACTGCCAGACCAGGGCGGCGGCGAAGCCGCCGGCCAGGATCAGGCAACCGAAGGCGATCAGGCGCCAATTGCGGGCCTGGACGCGGGCCGATCCGATCCGCTCGTCCCAGACCTGGGCGGCGCGCTGGTAGGGGGTCTCGGGTTCTGGAGTCCTGCCGTAGCGGACGGATGCGCGCTTGAACATCAGCGGTCACCTTCGGTGAGGGAGATGGAGGTGCCGCCGCCGTGGCCGTCGGCGGCACGGATGGCATGGGCGGCGGTGTTGGCGCCCTGATGCAGGCTCTGGGCCCGCCGCATGCGGCGAGCCCAGGCGGGGGCAGAGGCTTGGGTGTCCCCTG
>JAYSCC010000509.1:0-2808 GCA_041915065.1 Zavarzinia sp. | reverse complement strand
CAAGCTCCTGGGCCTGCCGATGGGGGTGGACGTCTGCTACACCAACCATTGCGATGCCGACCAGGACGACATGGACGGGCTTCTCCTGCTCCTCGTCCATGCCGGGGTGAATTTCGTCATCACCGTGCCCGGCGCCGACGACGTGATGCTGAATTACCAGAGCCTGTCCTATCACGACGCCCTCTGCGCCCGGGAGATCAGCGGCAAGCGCCGCGCCCCGGAATTCGAGGCCTGGGCCGCCGAAGCCGGCCTGACCGACCGCGCCGGCTTCCTGCGGCCGGAGACGGAAGCGCTGTCGCGCGGCTCCGGCCTCGGCGCCATCGCCAGCCGGCTGGAGGCCGCGGAATGAGCGAGAACAAGCTGCCCGCGCCCCTCACCCCTCCTTCGGCCCCGGTCGCCGAATTGCGCCGCTTCACCGCCGCCCGGGTGGCGCTGGGCCGGGCCGGTTCGGGCCTGCCGACTGCGGCGCATCTCCGCTTCACCCTCGACCACGCGAGGGCGCGCGATGCCGTCTGGTCGGCGGTCGACCGTGCCGCCCTGATCGAGGGGCTGTCGGCCCGCGGCCTCGCGGTCGACGGTGTCGCCTCCCAGGCCGGTGACCGCGCCACCTATGTCCGCCGGCCGGACCTGGGCCGGATGCTGGCACCGGAAGACGCCAAGCGCCTGGCGACGCGGCCGGCGGCCCGGATCGTGCTGGTGGTCGCCGACGGCCTTTCGGCCGCGGCGGTCGACGCCAATGCCCTGGCGGTGGTCGACGCCCTGGTGCCGCTGCTGGCCGAGCACGATCTTGCGATCGACCATGCCGTGGTGGTGGACCAGGGACGGGTCGCGATCGGCGATCCGATCGGGGAAGCCCTGGCGGCCGATCTGGTGATCGTGCTGATCGGCGAGCGGCCGGGCCTGTCGGCGGCGGATTCGCTCGGCTGCTATCTGACCTTCCGCGCGCGGCCGGGGATGCTGGATTCCGGGCGGAACTGCGTTTCCAACATAAGGGACGGCGGCCTGCCGCCCCGGGAAGCCGCCTTCAAGATTGCCTGGCTGGCGCGCGAAGCGCTGCGCCGGGAGATTTCGGGGATCGACCTCAAGGAGGAATCCGCCGCCGAGCTGGCAGCCCGGACGGCGGAATCCCTGGCGATCAAGCCCTGAGGCTCAACGCGCGGTCCAGCCGCCGTCGATCGAAACCGCGGTGCCGGTGATCGAGAGCGCGGCATCCGAGGCCAGGAACACGGCCAGCGCCGCGATATGCTCGACCTCGACGAAACGCTTGCTCGGCTGCGAGGCCAGGATGATCTCGCGCACCACCCGGTCCTCCGGCATGTTGTTCACCCGCGCCTGATCGGCGATCTGGGCCTCGACCAGCGGTGTCCGCACGAAGCCGGGGCAGATCGCGTTGCAGGTGATGTGGGTTTCCGCGACTTCGAGGGCGACCGTCTTGGTCATGCCGACGACGCCGTGCTTCGCCGCCACATAGGCCGACTTATAGGGCGAGGCGACCAGCCCGTGGGCCGAGGCGACATTGATGATGCGGCCCCAGTTCCGCTTCTTCATGCCCGGCAGGGCGGCGCGGATCGCATGGAAATTGGAGACCATGTTGATCGCCACGATCTGGTCGAATTTGGCGATCGGGAATTCGTCGATCGGGCTGACCAGCTGGATGCCGGCGTTATTCACCAATATGTCGACCGAGCCGAGCTTGGCTTCGCAGTCGGCCACCATGCCGGCGATCTCTTCCGGCTTGGTCATGTCGGCGGCGGAATAGAGCGCTTTGACGCCGAACTGGGATTCAAGGCCGGTGCGTTCCTTCTCGATGTCCTCCGGCTTACCGAAGCCGTTCAGCATCACGTTGACGCCAGCCTCGGCCAGGCCGCGGGCGATCCCGAGGCCGATGCCGCTGGTCGAACCGGTGATGATGGCGTTGCGCCCTTTCAGCATGAATCGATCTCCTTCTATGCCGCAGGACAGCATGGCCCGCGAACGCGGCGGTTTCGAGACCTAATCGCGGAATAGCCGGGCCAACAATTCGTCGAGACGGGCCGATTCCGCGACGTCCAGGGCGATCTCCAGAACCTCGATCCCGGGCCGGAGCGACGGCGCCAGCCGGGCGAAATCCTTGGCCGTGGTAACCGGCACGGCGTGCAGTGCCGCGGCCGCCGCCTGCACCTCGCGGATCTCGTCGGCCGCATAGGCGTGATGGTCGGCGAAGTCGCGCGTCGCCATCACGGCGGCACCCACCTCGGCCAGGCTGGCGTAGAATTTGGCCGGCCGGCCGATCCCCGCGAAGGCGAAGACCCGGCGCCCGGCGAAATGCTCGCCGTCCAGCGGGCGCACGGCCGCATGCAGCACGGGCAGGCCGCCCGGGTCGGGCAGCGCCGCCGCCCCCTCGCCCGCCACCACGATCGCCTGGGCGCGGGCGCGGGCATCGGCCCAGGGCTCACGCAAAGGGCCGGCGGGGATCACCCGCCCGTTGCCGAGCCCGGCGCCGGCATCCAGCACCAGGAAGGCCAGGCTCTTCCGCAGGGACGGGTTCTGGAAACCGTCGTCCATGACGATGACATCGACGCCCGAAGCCGCGATGGCGCGCGCGCCTGCGGCGCGGTCGCGGGCGATCCAGGCCGGTGCCGCCCGGGCGAGCAGCAGGGGTTCGTCCCCCACCACTTCGGCCCCCTGGCCCTCGACGCGGAGCGGGCCGGGCGCACTGCCGCCGTGCCCGCGCGAAAGGAAAGCCGGGTGATGGCCGGCCGCGATCAGGCGCCGGGCGATTTCGATCGCGAAGGGTGTCTTGCCGGTGCCGCCGGCCGTGACATTGCC
>JAYSCC010000508.1:0-2810 GCA_041915065.1 Zavarzinia sp. | reverse complement strand
CGTCACTGCAACGATCTGATCCCTTCTTGCGAGCGAGGTGACCCATGGCGACGCCACGTCTGGCCATGCCCTATATCGTGCAGTCCCAGGCCCAGAAGGAGGTGACCCACAACGGCGCCCTCAACCTGCTCGACATCGCGGTTGCCGCCGCGGTGCTCGATCGCGACCTGGGTACGCCGCCGGCGAGCCCGTCCCAGGGCGACTGCTATCTGGTGGCGGCGATGCCAACCGATGCCTGGGCCGGGCGGGCAGGTCAGATCGCCGCCTGGATCGGTACCGCCTGGGCCTTCCTGGCACCGCCCCCCGGCTTTGCAGTCCATGTCTTGGACGAGGCGTTGTCGCTGCTCTGGAACGGCACCGCCTGGCTTGGTCTCGGCGAGGTCTGCGGCCTCGGCCCGGCGCTCGATGCCAAGCTCGACGATGCCCAGGCGAGCGCCTTCGGCCTCGGCCTGCTCGGTGCGGCGGATGGGGTGGCGGCGCGCGGCACGCTCGGTCTCGGTGCCTTGGCACTGAAGTCGGCGCTCGATCTTTCCGGAGCGGATGCCACCGGCACCTTGGCTACGGCGCGGCTGCCGGCTTTGCTGGCGGCGCTGGCCGGGCTCTCGACCGCGGCCGACCAGCTCGTCTATGCGACCGGCAGCAACGCCTTCGCCCTGACCGGCCTGACAGCCTTGGCGCGCAGCCTGCTGGCCGGGGCGTCCGCTTCGGCGATGCGCACCACACTGGGGGCTGCCGCTTCGGGCGCCAATGCCGACATCACCTCGACCAGCGCGTTGCAGACGGTGAACGGCGCGCTCTCGGTCACGGGGCGGGTGAAGTCGGTGGGCTATCCGGTCCGCCTGGACAAGCCGCCGCCTGCGGCCGTGATCCGTTCGGTCTATGCCTGTCACAAGCAGATCGCGGCGAAGACGCGCGACCGTCTATCGATTGTCGCGGCAGCCGACAATGTGACGACGCCCGCAGGAATTTAAGGCGGAGCCGCCTCGTTCCAGGGCGCAGTCCTCATGGCTGACGGCCGGGTATTCCTTGTCCCGAGGAGTTCGACCACAGCGCGGATCTACGATCCAGTCGCCGACACGCTGACGACTCCGGCTGGCACTTATCCTGGCAGCAACGCCTTCATCGGCGGCCTGCTTCTCCCGGACGGTAGGGTTTTCTGCGTGCCCTTCAACGCGACCACGGCACGGATCTACGATCCGGTCGCCGACACGCTGACGACGCCGGCCGGTACCTACCCTGGCAGTGGCGCCTTCGTCGGCGGCGTCCTGTTGCCTGACGGCCGGGTTTTTTGCGTTCCTTACGGCTCGACCGCGGCACGAATTTACGATCCAGCCACGGACGCGTTGACGATCCCGGCCGGTACCTACCCGGGCAGCGGCGGGTTTCAAGGTGGCGTCCTGCTGCCGGATGGCCGTGTTTTCTGTGTGCCGACGAATTCGACCACGGCACGGATCTACGACCCGGTGTCCGACACACTCGCGACGCCGGCCGGTACCTACCCCGGCAGCGGTGCGTTTTCGGGTGGTGTTCTGCTGCCGGACGGTCGCGTCTTCTGCGCCCCCAATAATTCTACGTCAGCGCGGATCTACGATCCGGTCACCGACGTGCTGACGACGCCGGCCGGCACCTACCCCGGCAGTAACGCCTTCGGTAGCGGCGTGCTTCTCCCGGACGGACGCGTCTTCTGCGTGCCTTTCAATTCGACCGTGGCACGGATCTACGATCCGGTCGCCGACACACTGACGACTCCGGCCGGTAGCTATCCGGGCAGCAGTGCCTTTTCCGGCGGGGTGCTTCTCTCTGACGGTCGCGTCTTCTGCTCCCCCTTCAACTCGACCACGGCGCGTCTCGTCCAGGGGGTCTACTCCCACCGCGACTTGAATTTCCCGTTGCCCCTGCTGTTGGGCGGCACGCTCAACAAATTCTGACGAAAGGAAGCTGCCATGTTCAGGCGCCTTGAACTGATCGACGAAACGGGGGGCGGCACCGCCATGGTCTATGACTGCGAAGCCGATGCCGTGGCCTGCCGTCCGCCACTGCGCCGTTATGCCGTGACCGCTGAGCCGGCCCCGGGCCAGAGCCGCTATGACGCCTTGTCCGCCGTCATGGTGGAACAGGATTCGGAGGGCTGAGCCGATGGCGGAAAGCGTGGGAAGCCCGGTTCCGAAACGCGGCGAATTCGAACGTCAGGCAACGGTGGTAGTCGGCGCCCTGTTGACTGCCGGCGTGGTCTGGATGGCCCAGGGGGTGAGCGAGACGGCGGCCAATGTCGCCGCCCTCAAGGTGCAGATCGAGGGCTTGCGCGAACAGGTCGCCGAGTTGAAGGAGAGTGGCCGCATCTCCTTCCCGGCCGACGATGCGCGGCGCGAATTCGGCCGGGTCGACGCCCGTATCGCCGATCTCGAGACGCGGCTGCGCCGGATCGAGCATGTCGCACCGGAGCGCCGGCCATGAGCGCGCCGCTGCCCCCCTTCGCCGCTCGTGTGGCACCCCTGCCGAAACCGGCCGAGGTGGACCGCGACATGCTCGCCCGCACGCTCTGGGGCGAAGCCCGGGGCGAGGGCGTACCGGGCATGACCGCGATCGCCGCCGTGGTACTCAACCGGGCGCTGGCCTCGGCCCGGCGGGTCGCCTGCGGCCAGTCCGCGCTCTGGTGGGGCGGGCCTGCCGTCGCCTCAGTGTGCCGGGCGCCCTGGCAATTCTCCTGCTGGAATGTCGGCGATCCGAACCGGGTCGCCCTGCTGGCCCTGGCGCCGGATGCCGCCGCCCTGTTGCCGGCGCGGACGATCGCCGCTGCCGCCCTCGACGGC
>JAYSCC010000507.1:0-2815 GCA_041915065.1 Zavarzinia sp. | reverse complement strand
CGCCATCAAGCGCTATGCCCCCGATGCCTTCGTCATCGTCATCACCAATCCGCTCGATGCCATGGTCTGGGCGCTGCAGAAGGCCTCCGGCCTGCCGGCGAACAAAGTGGTGGGCATGGCGGGCGTGCTCGATTCCGCCCGTTTCCGTTATTTCCTGGCCGAGGAATTCGGCGTCTCGGTCGAAGACGTGCGCGCCTTCGTGTTGGGCGGCCACGGCGATACCATGGTGCCGCTGATCCGCTATTCCTCGGTCGGCGGCATTCCCCTGACCGATCTCGTGAAGCTCGGCTGGACCACACGGGCCCGGCTCGAGCAGATCGTCGAGCGGGTGCGCAACGGCGGCGCCGAGATCGTCGATTTTCTGAAGACCGGCTCGGCCTTCTACGCCCCCGCCGCGGCGGCGATCGAGATGGCCGACGCCTACCTCAAGGACAAGAAGCGAATCCTGCCCTGTGCCGCCCACCTCACGGGCCAGTACGGGGTGAAAGACCTCTATGTCGGCGTGCCGGTGGTGATCGGTGCGAACGGCGTCGAGAAGGTGATCGAAATCGCCCTGAACGCGACCGAAAAAACGGCTTTCGAAAAGTCCGTCGACGCGGTGCGGATCCTCGTCCAGGCGACCGCCAAGCTGGAGCCCGCCCTGGGCGTGCCGGCAGCGCGGCCGGCCACGGCGAAAAAGGCGAAAACGCTCGCCAAGAAGCCCAAGTAAGGTTGTCAGGCCATGGCGGTTGCGCGACATCATCCCGGTGCTATAACAGCGGCGCCGCGCATCCATCACCGCTTGACAGCGGCCCTCCCCGGAAGCCAACCCAGGATGCCCCATGAACATCCATGAATATCAGGCCAAGGCTCTGCTGGCCAAATACGGTGTCGCCGTCCCCAAGGGCGGCGTCGCCTATACGCCCGACGAAGCCGAAAAGGTCGCCCGTGAACTGCCCGGCCCCGTCTGGGTCGTGAAGGCGCAGATCCATGCCGGCGGTCGCGGCAAGGCCGGCGGCGTCAAGGTCGTGAAGTCGATCGAAGACGTGAAGGCGGCCACCGCCAAGATGCTGGGCATGACCCTGGTGACGCACCAGACCGGCCCGCAGGGCAAGGAAGTGAAGCGCGTCTACATCGAAGACGGCTCCAAGATCGCCCGCGAGCTCTATCTGGCCGCCCTGCTCGACCGCAAGTCGGGCCGCATCGCCTTCATCGCCTCGACCGAAGGCGGCATGGACATCGAAGCGGTCGCCCATGAGACCCCGGAAAAGATCCTGGGCCTGCCGGTCGATCCCGCTTGCGGCATCCAGGCCTTCCACGGCCGCCGCATCGCCTACGCCCTGAAGCTCCAGGACAAGCAGGTCGGCGCCTGCGTGAAGCTGGTGCAGGCGATCTACAAGGCGATGATCGAGACCGACGCCTCGCTGCTCGAGATCAACCCGCTCGTGGTGACCGAGGCGGGCGACCTGATCGCCCTCGACGCCAAGGTGAACTTCGACGACAACGCCCTGTTCCGTCACAAGGACATCCAGGAACTGCGCGATCCGGACGAAGAAGATCCGATGGAACGCGAAGCGGCCAAGCACGAGCTGTCCTATGTGAAGCTCGACGGCAACATCGGCTGCATGGTGAACGGCGCCGGTCTCGCCATGGCGACCATGGACATCATCAAGCTCTACGGCGGCGAGCCGGCGAACTTCCTCGACGTGGGCGGCGGTGCGACGCGTGAGCGCGTGACCGAAGCCTTCAAGATCATCCTCTCGGATCCGAACGTCGAAGGCATCCTGGTCAACATCTTCGGCGGCATCATGCGCTGCGACGTGATCGCCGAAGGCGTGATCGCGGCGGCCCGCGAAGTCTCGCTCTCGGTGCCGCTGGTCGTGCGTCTGGCCGGCACCAACGTCGAACTCGGCAAGAAGCTGCTGGCCGAGTCCGGTCTCCCCATCACCTCTGGCGACGATCTGGCCGATGCGGCCGCCAAGGTCGTCAAGGCCGTGAAGGAAGCTGCCTGATGTCCGTCCTCGTCAACAAAGACACCAAGGTCATCTGCCAGGGCTTCACCGGCGCGCAGGGCACCTTCCACTCCGAACAGGCGATCGCCTACGGCACCAAGATGGTCGGCGGCGTCACCCCGGGTAAGGGCGGCACCACCCACCTCGGCCTGCCGGTGTTCGACACCGTGGCCCAGGCGGTCGAAGGCACCGGCGCCAACGCTTCCGTGATCTACGTCCCGCCGCCGTTCGCGGCCGACGCGATCCTCGAGGCGATCGACGCCGAAGTGCCGCTGATCGTCACCATCACCGAAGGCATTCCGGTGCTCGACATGGTGAAGGTGAAGCGCGCCCTGACCGGTTCCAAGAGCCGGCTGATCGGGCCGAACTGCCCGGGCGTGATCACGCCGGGCGAATGCAAGATCGGCATCATGCCGGGTCACATCCACAAACGCGGCAAGGTCGGCATCGTGTCCCGTTCGGGCACTCTGACCTATGAGGCGGTGGCGCAGACCACGGCGGCCGGCCTCGGCCAGTCGACCTGCATCGGCATCGGCGGCGACCCCGTCAACGGCACCAACTTCGTTGACAGCCTGGAACTCTTCCTGGCCGACCCGGAGACCGAGTCGATCATCATGATCGGCGAGATCGGCGGCGACGCCGAGGTGATGGGCGCCGAATTCCTGAAGGCCAACAAGGTGAAGAAGCCGACCGTCGGCTTCATCGCCGGCCGTACCGCCCCTCCGGGCCGCCGCATGGGCCATGCCGGCGCGGTCATCTCGGGCGGCAACGACACCGCGGACTTCAAGGTGGAAGCGCTGAAATCGGCCGGCATCCGCGTCGCG
>JAYSCC010000506.1:0-2828 GCA_041915065.1 Zavarzinia sp. | reverse complement strand
CACGCTGTTCGCCGAGCCACCCAAGGCCTATACCCAGATGGCGATCGGCATCGGGGTGACGGCGGTCCTGGTGATCGCCCTCGGCCTCGCCGGGGCGCCGCTCTGGGTCGCCGGGCTCGTCGGCGGCGCGGTCGGTGGGGCGGTGCAGCCTTATCTGTTCAAGAACCTCCGCTACCGCTGAGGTGACGGCGATGAATGCCGAGGTTCCCACCCCGCGCGCGGATCTCGCCGGTTACGTCGGCGACATACAGCGTCTGGAGGCGGTGGTGGCGACCTGGGCGCCGGCCCAGGCGGGCACGGTGAATGCGCTTCGGATCGCCGTCGAAGCCCTGCATGGGGAAGCTTTCCGCCGCCTGGTGCGCGCCTTGAAGGCGGAACCGGCGGCGCTCGACGCGCTCAAGGCCGCCCTCGGCGACGAGGTGATCTATGCCGTCCTGCGCCGTCTCGGCGTGGTCAAGGCCAGCCTGACCGAACGCCTCCAGGCGGCGCTCGACGAGGTCCGGCCGGCGCTCGCCTCCCATGGCGGTGACGTCGAACTGGTGGCGGTGCGCCCGCCGGCGATCGAGGTCCGCTTCCTCGGCGCCTGCGACCATTGCCCGGCTTCGGCGCTGACCTTCCACGAGGGGGTGAAGAAGGCGGTGCAAGCCGCCTGTCCCGAGATCACCGAGGTGATCCAGGCCCGAGGCTCCGGCACCTGCGACGAGGGGCTTCGCTTCGTCAGCCCCTTCGCCGCCGATGCGGTCGGCCACTGGCGGCCGGCCTGCGCCCTGGCGGAGATCCCGGAGGGCGGAGTCCACGCCATGGCCCTCGACGGCGAAAAGATCCTGCTGTCGCGCCGGGGCGATACGGTGACCTGTTTCCAGAATGCCTGTGCCCACCTCGGCCTCGCCCTCGACGACGGGGAGGTAGCGGACGGCATCGTCACCTGTCCCTTCCACGGCTTCCAATATGATCTGGCCAGCGGCGAATGCCTGACCGCGCCGGAGGTGCAATTGCTCGCTCATGGCGTACGCGTCATCGGCGGCCGGGTCGAAGTGAGGCTGGCACGATGAGCCTGACCGTCTCCCTCGCGCCCGACCGCCTGCGCCGGCACGACCATCCGGCGGCGCGGCCTTTGCTGGCGCCCGGCGGGGCCGCCGTGATCCTGGGCCAGCAGCCGGCCCCAGACGGCCTGGCGGCACCCATCGTGCCCGGCCCGGCCAGCCTGTTCGGGCCGCGCGGCGCCTGCCTGGCCGGGCCGGACGGCCCGCTCGTCGTCGCCGATACCGGGCATCACCGCCTGATGGTCTGGCGCCGCCGCCCAGTCGTAGACGGTACGCCGGCCGATTTCCAGATCGGCCAGCCCGATTTCGGGCGCGAGGGCCGGAATGCCAAGGGTGCCATCGGGCCTGCCACGCTGAACGTGCCGACCGGCATTGCGGTCGCCAATGGCGTTCTCGCCGTGGCCGACGCCTGGAACCACCGGGTTCTCCTCTGGCACGGGTTGCCGGAACGGGCCGGGGCGCCGGCCGATGTCGTCCTCGGCCAAGCCGATTTCGCCGGCTGCCTGGCCAATCGGGGCGCCGACCGGCCGGGCGATGATACGTTGAACTGGTGCTATGGCGTGGCGCTCGACGGCGGACGCCTCTTCATCGCCGATACCGGGAACCGCCGGGTCCTGGTCTTCGACCGGGTGCCGGAGCGGAGCGGCCAGGCGGCCGATCTGGTGCTTGGCCAGGGCGATTTCGTGACCCGGGACGAGAATGCGGGCAGGGCTGCCGGTGCCGCCGGCATGCGCTGGCCCCATGCCATCGCCCGGGTGGGCGAGGCGTTGCTGGTCGCCGACGCGGGCGACAATCGGGTCATGGTCTGGCGCCGCCTGCCGGGTGCCCCCGGCACGCCCTGCGACTTCGTGCTCGGCCAGCCCGACATGGGCGGCGTCGATCACAATCGGGCCGCCTATTTTCCGACCGCCGATGCCTTGAACATGCCCTATGGCGTCGCCCTGTTGGGCGATCGGCTGGTGGTCGCCGATACCGCCAATTCGCGCTTGCTCGGCTTCGACGCGGGTACCCTCGGCATGGGGGCGGCGGCCTCCGCCCTGGCGGGCCAGAACGGCTTCGGCGACAAGGGCGACAACCGCTGGGGCGATGCGGCGCGCGACAGCCTGTGCTGGCCCTATAATGTCGCCGCCTGCGGCGGCACCCTGGTGGTCGCCGATTCCGGCAACAACCGCGTCCTGCTCTGGGAGGCGGCGCCATGAGCGCCCTGGCCGGCGGCCGGCGCGCCGAAGCCGAGCGGCCGTTGCCGGCAGACGGGCCGGAGGTGCTGGCCGACCGCGTCGCCTGTGCCGCCTGTGCCGCCGAAGTGGTGGATCCCTTCGCCCGGCGCTATCGCTATCCCTTCGCCAGTTGCGCTCTGTGCGGGCCGGGCTTCGCGGCACCGGCGGCCTTTCCGCCCTGCACCGAGTGCCGGCGCGAATACGAAGACCCGGCCGACCGCCATTTCCGGGCCGCCGCGATCGCCTGCCACGCCTGCGGTCCCAGGGCGCGGCTGATCCGGCTCGACGGCCGCGCCGTGCATTTCGAGCAGCATTCGATGCTCGACGATGTCGATGCCGTCTGCGGCCTGATCAAGAAGGGCGAGATCGTCGCCATCAAGGGGCCTTGCGGCTATCACCTGGCCTGCGACGCGACCCGGGCGGACGTGGTTTCGGCCCTGCGCGAGCGGTTGGGGCAGGCGGAACCCTTCGCCCTGATGGCCCGCGACCTCGCCGTGATCCGCCGTTTCGCCGAAGTCGGGGCGGTCGAGGCGGAAGCGCTTCGCTCGTCGGCCGGGCCCGTGGTCCT
>JAYSCC010000505.1:0-2835 GCA_041915065.1 Zavarzinia sp. | reverse complement strand
GGCGTTGCCGACCTGGCGCGCAGCCGCGCCTTCTATGCCGCGCTCGGCTGGCAGGAGTCTGCCGCCAGCCAGCCGGAAATCGCCTTCTTCGATGCCGGTACCGTAGTCTTCGGGTTGTTCCAGCGCGACGCGCTGGCCGCCGATGCCAACGTCTCGTCAGCCGGCAGCGGTTTTCCCGGGTTCACGCTGGCGCACAACGTCGCGTCGGAAGCGGATGCCGACTGCCTGCTGGCCGAGGCGGTGGCGGCCGGAGCCACACTGGTGCAGCCGGCCGGCAAGGTCTTCTGGGGCGGCTACCGCGGTTACTTCGCCGACCCCGACGGCTTTCTCTGGGAAGTCTGCTGGAATCCGTTCTTCCCGCTCGACGAACACGGGTACGTCTGCCTGCCGGCGTGACCTCCGCATCAGTCTCGCTGCTGCATTTTGAAGAGCCTTCGTTTCTCGCGGGTATTAATGTTCTCGAAGGCAACGGCCTCGTCGTTGAAGCTGTGGGCGACGGCGAGATCAGTGCCGGTTGCGGTCAACGCCGAAAATAGGCGAAAAATCAGATCGGCGGACCGGAAAGACGAATCGCCGGGCGCGGTGGCTAGGGCGGCACAGCGTTCGCCAGTGTCGCGCTCTGGTATTTCTGCGGCCAACTCATCCTGTCAGCGGACCTGGATTTCGACACGCCGATTGAGTGGTTCGGCGACATCGTCCGCAGTCTGTACCTTCAGTTCGCGCTCGCCACGACCGCTTGCCTTGATCGACTCGGGATCGATGCCGAGGCGCTCCAGTTCGGCCTGCATCGTTTTCGCCCGGGTCTCGGCGAGGCGATCGTTGGAGTCCTGCGATCCAACGGTATCGGTATGGCCGATCACGACTATGTCCGGCACCTTGCGCTTGCGGATTTCGTCGAAAACGCCTTCCAGTTCCTTTTTCGATTCCGGCGTCAATTCGCTGGTGCCCTCGAGGAAATACAGCGTGAATTTTTTCGGCGGGATTGGATGGGCGTCGATCGAATCACGCCAGATTTCGTTCACTTCCGCAGGTTCCGCCGAGCGTTTCCCGATGCCCCAAGCGCCCGAGGTTGACAATTGGTGGGGGCGGTCCAGGGTGACCGAAGCTTTTCCGTGGGGCTTGATCGAAAGGCTGCCGCTGTGCCCGGATTCATCCGGAATCAGAACATAGCGCTCCTGCGCGCAACCCGCGATGAACAGAATGCTCAGAAACAGTGAGGTCTTTTTCATGTTTATCTCCCCTCGACGCTGATTGCAAAGGAACCGGGTTTGCCCGCTTGCAACTCTGCATCGGGCGTCATGACACGCATTGCCTCGGCGGACTGAGTGACCAAGTTGCCCGTCGTGACCGAAACCGTGCCCCGTGTGACCAGCGCATCGAAGGCGCCCATGTACGTCGTCGGGTCGTAGGAGTAGCGCTTCAGGAGAACCTCGCTGTTGGGGCCAAGCGAGAGCCTGGAGTTGTCGTCGAAGGTCATGCCAACCGAACTGTTGCTGCCCGTGGCAATGACGTCGTTCTCCTTCAGGCGCTTGCCGAGTTCGCCGGGGAGACTCCTGTGATCGCGCTGAATGGTGACGGTCCCGTGCGAAACCTTGATCTGCGCGACCCAGTCGTCGGCGGCGCCGGAAGCGAATCCGGCTGGCAGGACGGCGACGGCGCAAAGCAGCAAACGTAATAAAGTATTTTGCATATCGGCTCCTTTGATAAAGGGTGCAATCGGTATTGGTGGATCAATCGGGCGGGACGGGGAGGTTCGGGCACTGTTTCATGTAAGGGAATTTTGCGGGTATCAGCTGCTGCCATTCGGCATGCGTCATGTTGCGGGGGAGCTTGGCACACAGGGCCTCAGCCCAGGATTCGAGGATGGGCCAGTGGCGTACGGTGGTATCGAAGCCTCCCGAGGCGACGTGCTTGCCGTCCGGGCTGAAGGCGACGCTCAAGACGGAATCGGTATGCCCTTCGAGCGGGGTGCCAACCGGATCACCACTGGCGGCATCCCACAAACGAAGTTTTCCGTCTCTGCTGCCCGAGACGATGTACCGGCCATCCGGACCGAAGGCGACGCTGTTGACTAGATCCGTGTGTCCCTTCAGGACAGGGTGGCTTTGGGGCGCGAGATCCCGGAAGAGGCGCAAGGTCTTGTTGTTGCTTCCCACAATGATGCGCGTCCGATCCGGGCGGGGGAAGCTAACGCCAAAAACCAGCTCAGGGTGTTCCGTCAATAGCTTCAAGATAGGGCGCCTCTGGGTCGTGAGATCCCATAGGTGCAGGGTCAGGTCGTCGCTTCCTGTAACGATGCGCTGGCCATCAGGGCTGAATGCGAGGCTGGTGACAGATTGCTTGTGTTCCTCGCCAATTGGCTCGCCGAGCGGGGCACCTGTGCTTGCGTCCCACAGGCGTATCGTCTTGTCTCGGCTGGCCGATGCAATACGCTTACCGTCGAGAGGGCTGAAGTCCACGCCATAGATGATGTCGGTGTGTTTTGCAATGACCTTGCCGACTTGAGGGGCACCGGTGGCCGCGTTCCACAGGCGAACGGTTTGGTCTGCGCTTGCCGAGGCAATGTGCTTCCCGTTCGGGCTGAAGGCAACGCTGTAGATGGTTTCAGTGTGCCCTTCGAGGGTAGGGGCGAGCGCGGTGCCGGTGGCGACATCCCACTGGCGCAGGGTTGTGTCCGCGCTGCCCGAAGCGATGCGTTTCCCGTCCGGGCTGAAAGCAATGCTGTAAATGTCCTCGGTGTGCCCGACGAAGGGAGCGGCGATGGGGGCGCTGGTGGCGACATCCCAAAGAGAAATGGTGCTGCCGGTACCGGCAGCTAAGGATTTTCCGTCGGGA
>JAYSCC010000504.1:0-2836 GCA_041915065.1 Zavarzinia sp. | reverse complement strand
CGGCGGCGGCCGGCGAGCGCGTTCTGGCCTTCGCCGCCGCCGAGGCGCCTGCGGGGCCCGTCGCCGCTAACGATCTCGGCGCGGAGCCGGTCTTCCTCGGCTTGGTCGGCTTTATCGATCCGCCGCGCGACGAGGCGGTGGCGGCGATCGCCGAATGCCGTTCGGCCGGCATCGCGGTCAAGATGATCACCGGCGATCACGCCGCCACGGCGCTGGCGATCGCCCGGGCGCTCGATCTCGCCGACCGCCCCCTGGTCGCGACCGGGGCCGACATAGACCGGCTGAGCGACGCCGAACTGCCCGACTTCGTGCGCCAGGCCGACGTCTTCGCCCGTACCAGCCCCGAGCACAAGCTCCGCATCGTGCGCGCCCTCCAGTCGCAGGGCGCCGTGGTCGCCATGACCGGCGACGGGGTCAATGACGCGCCGTCCCTGAAACAGGCGGACGTCGGCATCGCCATGGGCGGCAAGGGCACCGATGCGGCGCGGGAAGCGGCGCGCATCGTGCTGCTGGACGACAATTTCGCCTCGATCGTCGCCGCCGTGCGCGAGGGCCGCACGGTCTATGACAATATCCGCAAGGTGATCGCCTGGACCCTGCCGACCAACGGCGGCGAGGGGCTGACCGTGATCGCCGCGATCGCCGCCGGCGTGGTCATGCCCATGAGCGCCGTGCAGATCCTCTGGGTCAACCTGGTGACCGCGGTCACCCTCGGCTTGGCGCTGGCCTTCGAGCCGGCCGAGCCTGGCTTGATGGCGCGGCCCCCCCGCAGTGCCGGGGCGCCCCTGCTCGACGGTTTCATGGCTTGGCGGGTGGTCTTCGTCTCCCTGCTCTTCGCGCTCGCCTGCCTCGGCGTCTTCCATCTCGCCCACGTTCAGGGGCGCGACCTCGAGACGGCGCGCACCATGGTGGTGAACACGCTGGTGGTGCTGGAGATCTTCTATCTGTTCAATGTGCGCTACTTGAGCCTGCCCTCGGTCACTTTGCGCGGCTTCCTGGGGACGCCGGCGGTGCTCTGGGCGGTCGGTCTGGTCAGCCTGGCGCAGGTGCTCTTCACCTATCTGCCGCTGTTCCAGTCGGTGTTCGGGACGCGGGCGCTGACGCTTGCCGAAGGCGCGGTGCCGGTCGCGGCCGGCATCGGCCTCATGATCGCGCTCGAGGCCGAGAAGGCGGTGCTGCGCCGCTTCCGCCTGTTCGGGCAGGGCGGCGCAGCTTGAGCCTTACGAGAAGATGGTGGCCAGCTTCTCGTTCGAGGAGAAGGCCGGGGTGGCGCCGCTCATGTCGGTGATCTTGCCCCAGGCGGCGGCGACGTCTTCCGCCGTCGCTTCATGGCCGAGCTTCACGCCCGTGCCTTCGACGATCTGAACGAGCGAGTAATAGCCGGCACCGGCTTCCAGGATGACGCCGTTCGGCGAATTTTCCTGAACGAGGTGCAGCACGCCGGAGGTCACCAGTTCGGGCTTCAGGCCTTCCAGGATCGCGGGCGGCAGCAGGTTCTCGGTCATGCGGGTGGCGGCGACCGGGGCGATCGTGTTCACGCGGATGTCGTGCTTCTGGCCTTCCAGCTTCAGCGTGTTCATCAGGCCGACCAGGCCGAGCTTGGCCGAGCCATAGTTGGCCTGGCCGAAGTTGCCGTAGAGGCCCGAGGCCGAGGAGGTCATGACGACGCGGCCATAGTTGCCCGCCATCAGGTGCGGCCAAGCCGCCTTGGTGACATAGACCGAGCCCATCAGGTGGACTTCGACGACCAGCTTGAAGTCGGCCAGTTCGACCTTCGAGAAGCTCTTGTCGCGCAGGATGCCGGCGTTGTTGATGACGATGTCGAGCTTGCCGTAAGCGTCGATCGCGGTCTGCACCAGGGCGGCCGCGGTCTCGGGCGTGGAGACCGAATTGGTGTCGGCCACCGCTTCGCCGCCGGCCGCCTTGATCTCGTCGACGACGCGCTGCGCCGCACCGGCCGAGGAACCCGAACCGTCGACCGCACCACCGAGGTCGTTGACCACGACCTTGGCGCCGCGCGCGGCGAGGGCGAGGGCGTGCGAACGGCCGAGGCCGCCGCCGGCACCGGTGACGATGGCGACGCGATTGTCGAAGCGGATGGACATGCGAACTCTCCGTCTTTCCTTAGTTTCTTGGCGCACTTTCGGCCCGGGGGTTCTATTGCCCACTGGAGCCATAGGGTCAAGGCCCCTGTGGGCGCCGCAGCAGGGCCGTTTCGGCCTTACGTAGGGGAAGGTTGGAGCTTCAGGGCCACTTCCCCGGCTGGGGCGGCAGGCTCCGCTGCATGGCGTCGCGCTCGGCCCTGGTCAGGTCGAGCCATTTCAGCTTGAGGTCGAGCGGCATGGTCACGGTGCCGTCGGCGGTGACGCCCAGGATCAGGGCGCGGCCGGCGTCGACCACGATCGGCTTGGTCCGCGCCGGCACCGACCATTTGCGCCGGACGCCCTGGCCGCCCGGCCCGGCGCTGACTACCTGCCAGGTCTTCTGGCCATAGGCTTCGACGCGCAGGGGAGCGAGTTGCAGCACCTTGTTGCGCAGGGCGGAGCGGGTGGTCACCCCATCACGCCAGGTATTGCGCGCATAGAGGATCGAGCCGATCCCAAGCAGGAGGAAGAGCGGCACCGAGATCGCATAGGTGACCACCCGGTTCCAGAATTTGGAGAGTGCCAGGTCGGTGGTCAGGTGTCCGGGCACGGCGGGATCGGCCATCACCACGGCGCTGTAGTCGCCGAAATGGAAGTCGACGAAATAGTCGTTCATCTCGTGCCGCACCTCGGTCCCGCTGCGCCCACCTGCGATCAGCGTGCCGCTGCAGGTCACCAGGACGGCGACATGG
>JAYSCC010000503.1:0-2836 GCA_041915065.1 Zavarzinia sp. | reverse complement strand
CTCCCAGCACCCCGGCAAAATCGACGGATTGGGGCAACTGCGCTGGCCGGAGGTGCCTTGGCCTGCGCTAGGATGACCGTGCGTATCGTGTACGGTGATCCATGGGTAAGCTTTGGGGTGCTTTGGTCGGCGCTGGGCTGGCCGTTCGGGCGATCGCCGGCCGCCGGCCGCGCTCCCTGTCGATCGACCAGCGCCTGGCCATGGTGGTGGCGAGCGCGCCTGTAGAGCATCCCCTGACCATCCACTGGGACGAGCACCAGATTCCTGTGGTCGAGGCGGCCACGGACCGCGACCTCGCGGTCGGCCTCGGCATCGTCCACGCCCATCTCCGCCTCGGCCAGATCGAGATCATGCGCCGGCTGGCCCTCGGCCGGGTCGCGGAAATGATCGGGCCGCTCGGCGTCGACCTCGACAAGAGCCTGCGCCTGCTCGATCTCGGCCGCGCCGTGCCCGCCATGATCGAGGCCATGGCGGACGAGACCCGCCTCTTCGTCGACGGTTTCCTCGCCGGTTACAACCATCAGCTCCTCGGCCAGACCGAGCTGCCGCCCGAATGCCGCCTGCTGGGGATCGGGCGCGAGGCATGGACCCTGACGGATTTTCTCACCCATGCCCGGCTGATGTCGGCCGATTCCGCCTGGCTCGCCTGGGGCCGGCTGCTGCGCGCCAGGGCGACGCTGCCGAAGGCGGAATGGACGACGCTGTGGCACCGCCTGCTCGCGGCCGGCGCCCCGACAGCCCTGACCGCCCTGCCCGAGACGATGGCGGAACGGGCGCTGGCGGCAGAAGGGCGCCACGGCAGCAATTCCTTTGCCGTCGCTGCCTCGCGCACGGCGGGCGGCGCGCCCCTGATCGCCAGCGATCCCCATCTGCCGCTCGCCCTGCCCAATCCCTGCCTGATCGCGGGGATGCAGTCGCCGTCCTACAGGGTCGCCGGCCTGATGATGCCGGGGGTTCCCTTCATGCCGATCGGGCGCAATCCCTGGATCGCCTGGGGTGGCACCAATCTCTATGCCCAGACCAGCGACCTGGTCGATGCCGCCGCCCTGCCGCCGGAAGCCTTCGAGAGCCGGCAGGAAGTGCTGCGCGTGCGCGGCGCCAAGCCGGTAACGATCACACTTCGGCGCTGCGCCCTCGGCCCCGTCGTTTCGGACGGGGCCATGATCAAGACCGGCAGCACCACGGCGCTCCGCTGGATCGGGCACAGGCCGAGCGACGAGATCGGTGCCATGCTGGCGATCGCCCGTGCACATGATTTCACCGGTTTCGAGGCCGCCGCCCGGCGCTTCGCCCTGCCCGGGTTGAACCTCACTTTCGCCGGCGCGGACGGACGTATCGCCCTTCTGCGCGCAGCCCATGTGCCGCGCGGCCGCCGGCCCGATCCGGACGACCTGATTCTGCCGGCGGAGGCCACCTGGGATCCTGATGATTACGCCGATGCCGGCGACCTGCCGATGACGGTCGATCCCGCCGCCGGCTTCGTCGTCTCGGCCAACGAGGCGCCGCCACCGGGCGGCCCCACGATCGGCCATTTCTTCGCCCCCGCCGACCGGGCGGAACGCCTGACGGCCCTGCTGGCGGCTGGGCGCGGCCTCCGTCCCGAGGACCTGAAGGCGTTCCAGCGCGACGTCCACCACGCCCCGGCGCTCGACTTCCGGGACTTCCTGGCCGCCCGTCTGCCCGCGCCGGCAGGTCCGGCGGAACTGTGGCTGGTCCAGCAATTGATGGCCTGGAACGGAACTTACGACGCGGATTCGACCGGCGCCGCCTGTTTCGAAGTGCTGCTCGCCTGCCTGATGCGAGCCTTGCCGAAGAATGCCGCCGGCCCGGCCTATGAGGCAGTGCGGCAAGCCCGCGGGCTGATCCGCCAGGACCTCGAAGCGCTGCCCGAAGCCGAACTGACGGCGGCACTGGCACGCGCCTTGCCGGCGGCGGCCCGCCGGCTACGCCGTCGCCCCTCCTGGGGCGCGTTGCACCGGCTCGAACTCCGCCACGGCTTGGCCGCCTTGCCGATTTCGGGCCGGCATTTCCAGGCACCGGGCCTTGCCGCCGCCGGCTGCAACGACACCGTGAACAAGACCGCCCACGGCCTCGCCGCCGGACCTCACCGGGTGAGTTTCGGTGCCGCCGCCCGCCATGTCTCCGACCTCGGCGATGCCGACGCCAATCACTTCGCCCTGCTGGGCGGCCAAGACGGTTGGTTCGGCAGCGCCAATCTGGCCGATCTCGCCGCCGGCTGGAACACCGGGGCCATGGTCACCGTACCGCTCCGCCTCGACAGCGTGCGCCGCCTGTTCACGCGAAAGACGGTGGTGGCGCCGCTCGCAACCTAGTGCAGCAAGCCGCCCGGCGGCGCCTCGTCGTCGGGATCCGGCCCCTCGTCGCCCTCGTCCTGCAAGGTGCCGGCAAGCGGGCTCGCCTGATGGTGGACCAGGCGCCATTCGCCGTCTTCCAGCACCAGGATATTGGTCGCCGACAGGGCATGATCCTCGATCACCTCGACCAGCAGGACCATGGCGGCGGTAGCCCCCAGCATCAGCACCTGTTCGCCATGGCAGACGACCTGGGGCGACGATGGATTGGCCAGGATGTCGGTCCAGGATTTCAGGACCTGGGTCCGGTCGGTCAGCGGCGGCCAGCCGGGATGGATACAGGCGACCGGCGAGCGCCGCGCCCAGAGTGCCCGCATGGCGCGGGCATCGCGCTGGCGGAAGGCGGCGTAGAAGGCCCGATTGACGGCCAGCACCGCTTGTTCGACCGACATCGTCATGGCGCCGCCGGCAGACCGAGCGCGACCACGTCGAGAACCCGGTCGCCAGCCGGCCGGCGCACACTC
>JAYSCC010000502.1:0-2844 GCA_041915065.1 Zavarzinia sp. | reverse complement strand
GACGCCGGACCTGCTCGACCCCCTGACCATCACGGTGATCGAGATGGGACGCAAAGTGGGGGGCGTCGAGCACAAGCGGATCGAGCTGACGCGGAGCCGCCAGTGGCATGCCCTGGTCGACTATTTCGCCGGCTTCGACCTGCTGCTGTGCCCGACCATGGCGGTGCCGCCGCCCCCGGTCGAGGCGGGCGATCTCGATTACACCGGCTTCGATGCCGAAGGGCGCTACCTCGGGCCGGATATGACCGCGATCTTCAATGCCGTGCCCCATTGCCCGGCGATCTCGGTCCCCGCTGGCATGACCGCGGACGGCCTGCCGACCGGGGCGCAGATCATCGGCCGGCCCTATGACGAGGCCACGGTCTTGCGCGCCGCCCGGGTGGTCGAACGCGACCGGCCCTGGCGCGACCGCCATCCCCCGGTCTGACGCCCGCCGCTTGACCGGCCCTTGCGAACGAGCCCCAATCCTCCCGCCCGCAACGACGGGCGGGGAGAGACGAGGGAACGCGCCCATGAGCCTGATCGCCGAATTCGAAACCGTGACGCTGCGCCGCGAGGGGCCGATCGCGCTGCTGACCCTGAACCGGCCGGCGCGCATGAACGCCTTCGACCAGCAGATGCCCTTCGACCTGATCGACGCCTTCGATGCGACCGATGCCGATCCCGAAGTGCGTGCGGTGATCGTGACCGGCGAGGGCAAGGCTTTCTGCGCCGGGGCCGACCTCGGCCCAGGCGGTGCCACCTTCGATGTCGAAGCCTCGGCCGGCCATCTCCGCGACACCGACGAAACGCGGGAGCGCGACGCCGGCGGCCGCGTGACCCTCCGCATCTTCGCCAGCCTGAAGCCGGTGATCGCGGCGATCAACGGGGCCGCCGTCGGCATCGGCGCCACCATGACGCTGCCGATGGATATCCGGCTGGCGGCCGAAGGGGCGCGCATCGGCTTCGTCTTCGCAAGGCGCGGCATCGTGCCGGAAGCGGCCTCGTCCTGGTTCCTGCCGCGCCTGGTCGGGATTTCGACCGCGCTCGAATGGTGCATGACCGGGCGCCTGATTCAGGCGGCGGAGGCGGAGCGCCGCGGCCTCGTCCGCTCGGTTCATGCCCCGGCCGACCTGTTGCCGGCGGCCAAGGCGATCGCCCTCGAGATCGCCGAACAGGCGGCCCCGGTCTCGGTCACCCTGACCCGGCAGATGATGTGGCAGATGCTCTGCGCCGACCACCCGATGGAAGCGCATCGCCTGGACAGCCGGCTGATCGCAGCCCGGGGCCGGTCGGCCGACGCGCGGGAAGGCGTTGTCTCCTTCCTGGAAAAGCGTCCGGCTGATTTCCCCGAACGGGTCCCGGCCGACCTGCCGCAACCCTTCCCCTGGTGGCCGCCCCGGACCTGGCGCTGAGCCATTGATCGCCCCACCGTGGAAGGGTGGGGCGATCGGCCCCTGGACAGGCCTCGTGCGATCCGGAATATGACGAGTCCGTGACGGTTCGGGCGAGGTTTCGAGGTGAGCGAATTGGGCGTCCATCGGCCTGGCGGCGGGCGCGACCATCGGGTCGACATGTTCCGCGGCTTGGCGCTGGTGCTGATCTTCTGGGACCATATCCCGGGCAATGTCGTCGGCCTGCTGACGCCGCGGAACTACGGCATTTCCGATGCAGCGGAGATCTTCGTCTTCCTGGCCGGCTTCAGCTCGGTGCTGGCCTATGGCCGGAAGCTCGGGCGGGACGGCCATCTGGTCAGCGGGCTCCGGGTGCTGCGCCGGGTCTGGACCCTCTATATCGCCCATGTCTTCGTCTTTGCTTTGCTGACCGGCGTCGTCTTCGTCACCAATGCCCATGTCGAGACCCGCGACTTCGTGCAGGAGATGGGCCTCGGCTATTTCGTGAACGACACGGAACGGGCGCTGCTCGCCGAACTGACACTCCGCTTCAAGCCGAACCTGATGGACCCGCTGCCGCTCTATATCGTGCTGCTGGCCGGTTTCGCGCTCGCCCTGCCGCTGCTCGTGCGGCGGCCGTGGACGGCGCTCTGCCTCTCCGTCTCGCTCTATCTGACGGCGCGGCTCTATGGCGTGAACCTGCCGGCCCAGCCGGACGGCGCCTGGTTCTTCAACCCGCTGACCTGGCAGGTGCTTTTCGTCGCCGGCGCGGTCGCCGCGGTGACCGGCTTCGGGCCGGCGTCGCCCCTGGTCACCGAACGGCCCTGGCTGCGCCGGTCGCTCGCCTGGGGCTGCGGGATCTATCTGCTGTTCTCGGCCTTGCTGGCGCTGTCCTGGCATTTTCCGGCGATCCATGGCGCGCTGATCGGCGAGCCGGTCGGCCGTGTGCTCTATCCGATCGACAAGACCAGCCTGGCGCCGCTGCGCCTCCTGCATTTCCTCGCCCTGGCTTATGCCGCGGCGGCGGTGTGCCGGCCCGGGGCCTGGCTGGAGACACCGCCGTTCCGGGCGCTTCGCCTGCTCGGCCGCCATTCGCTGGAAATCTTCTGTGCCGGTGTCCTGCTGGCGCCTATGGCAGACGCCGCCAATGCGCTCTCGGGCGATGCCGCTTCGATGCAGGTGGCGACTTCGGCCGCCGGGCTCGGCGCCATGATCGGCTTCGCCGTTCTGCTGGAATGGAGCGCCGCCACGCTTCGCCGCGAAGCGGGACGGGTCCAGCGGCTCACCATCATCCGCGGCGCCAACGAGGCAGAGGCCCCGGAACAGCGCCGCCGCGCCGGCTGAAACAGCGATTTATGCGCCAGATCAAAGCGCCCACTCTCGGTGCCGTCCAGGATGGGGCAAAAGCGTCGAGGCGTGAGTCCCATGTTCAAGCATATTCTGGTCCCCATCGACGGTTCGGCCCTCTCTG
>JAYSCC010000501.1:0-2854 GCA_041915065.1 Zavarzinia sp. | reverse complement strand
CGCGTCGACCGCATTGTTGATGACCGAGAGCTTGCCGTCGGCGAGCTTCAGGGCGCGGTCGCTCGAATTGGCGGCGACGCCGAGCGTGCGGCCGTCGCCCATCGACTGGTTCACCTCGAAGACGCGGGCTTCGGGCAGGGTGAAGACCACGGTGATCGGGTCCATCTGCACGATCGAGAGCATGGCCTGCTGGTCCGAGGCGCGCACGATATTGCCGCTGTCGACCAGGCGGAAGCCGATGCGGCCGTCGATCGGTGCCCGGATCTCGGTATAGGAGAGCTGGACCTCGGCATTCTCGATCGCGGCATCATCGGCCTGGATCAGGGCCTGGGCGCTGGCGACCGCGGCCTGCTGGGCATTGAGCTGCTGCTGCGAGGCATAGGATTGCTTGGCGAGCTGGGCGATGCGGTCGAGGTCGATCTGGACGTTGCGGAGCGTCGCCGCATCCTGGGCGCGCTTGGCCTTGGCCTGGTCCAGCGCCGCCTGGAGCGCCCGGGAATCGAGGCGGATCAGGAGGTCGCCCCGCTTGACCGTCTGGCCTTCCTCGAAGGCGACTTCCTGGATCTCGCCGTCCACCCGGCTGCGCACCACGACGGTGTTCAGCGCCTGCACGGTGCCGAGGCCGCCGAGCATGACTGGGAAGGAGCCGCGCGTCGCGGTCGCCACGGTGACCGGCACACCCGCTGCCGCCGGCTTGGCGGGCGCAGTCTCGGCTCGGGCCGAAACGGGTCCGGCCAGGGCAGCCAGGAGCAACGTCAACCGAACCACACCCCGGCCCAGCATGGACGAACAGGCCATTGATACGGCTCCCGATCAGAACGCAGCACCCCAAGCGGCTGAACGATCGAAGACGGCATTCCCTGCGTCAAGAAAGTTTGCAGTGCAAAAGCCGCGGCCCACGCCGGGGCTCCCCCGCGTGCTTTGCATTGCTGGGGCGCCGCCCCTATCGGGCCACCATCACCACCACGGCGGCCAGGGGCAGGATCGTCGCCGGTATCCCCAGAGCATACCAGAGCCGGCCGAGCCGCCAATAGGCCGCCGGGATCTCGCCCCCCGCCGCGAAACCCCGCGCCAGCCGCGACTGACGGACCTGGATCGGCACCAGCCCGGCGATCCAGATCAGCCCGGAGACGGCGAACAGGATCTCGCCGGTCAGGAGCCAGGGCGCCGCCATGTCCAGGTGCCCGACCCCCGCCGCCCCGAAGCCGCCGACCACCAGCAGCACCGCCCCGCCGACGGTGAACACCCAATCGGTCAGCGTCACCTGGGCCTGCGCGAAGGCGATCACCCGTGGCTCCCGCGTCCGGTCCGCCATCGTCTTCCACCAAGCGGTCACCACGATATTGCCGACGAACATGACGAGCCCGAACAGATGCAGGCATTTGAACAGCAGATAGGGATCCACGATGCCGGCCTCCGCGATGTTAATGAGATTAACATCGCGGAGAAAGTGAACGCTGTAAACATCGAATCCGATCGAGACCGCAAATCCCTCGCCAGGGCGGCGAGGCCGGGCAACCATGGACGGGGTGATTCGGGAGCTCCTCATGGCGGGTCTGGGCGGGTTGGCGGTCTATGGCGAGCGGCGGACGCTGGTCATGCTGGCGCTCGGCTTCGCCTCGGGCCTGCCTAATCTGCTGGTCTTCGACACGCTCTCTGCCTGGCTCCGAGACGAGGGCGTTTCGCTCTCGGTGATCGGTTTCTTCAGCCTGGCGACGCTCGCCTATTCGGTGAAATTCCTGTGGGCGCCGCTGGTCGATCGTTTCGATCTGCCGCTGCTGACCCGAAGGCTCGGTCACCGGCGCTCCTGGATGCTGGCCTCGCAGGTCGCGGTCATGGCCGGGCTCCTGCTCATCGCGGGCGAGCAGCCGGCGGCGAACCTGGGCCTGACCGCCGTTTTCGCCGTTTTCGTCGGTTTTTCCGGGGCGACCCAGGACATCGTGATCGACGCTTGGCGGATCGAGGTCGCGGAGGATGCCAAGCAGGGCGCCATGGCGGCGGCCTATCAATGGGGCTATCGCATCGCCGGGCTGATCGCGGGTGGCGCCTCCCTCGCCCTGGCCCAGGCGGTCGACTGGAATTTCTCCTATGCTGCCATGGGCTGCCTCATGGTGGTCGGCTTCGCCGGCGTGCTGGGGGCGCCGCGGGAAGCGGTGCGGGCGCCGATGGCACGCCCTGCTGCGGCCGTCGCCGGGGCCGGCTGGCACGACGGGCTCGAATGGCTGCTCCGGGCGTTGGTGTTCCTGGCGGCGGCACTGGTGGTCGGCGCCGGCCTTTCGGGCGATCCTTTCACCCTGAAGCTGCTCACTTTCGACGATGCCGCCTTCGGCCTGGCGCCCCTGTGGACGCAGCCGCCCAATGCCGTCTTCCTCCAGGTCGGGGCGGTGCTGCTCGGCCTTCTGCTGATCTACCTCGCCTGCCGGCCCCTGCCCGGCCCGCCGACCCGGCCGGGACGCGCCCTGAACGAAGCCTTCGGCCGGCCCCTCGCCGTCTTCTTCGCCCGTTTCGGGCGTATGGCAGGGCCGATCCTGGCTCTGATCTGCGTTTATCGCCTGTCGGATTTCGTGCTGAACATCATGAATCCCTTCTATCTCGACCTCGGCTTTTCCAAGACCGAAGTGGCCGAGGTGCGCAAGGTTTTCGGTATGATCATGACCATGGCCGGCGTCTTCCTGGGCGGGCTCGCCGTGGTCCGGCTGGGCGTCTTGCGCGCGCTCATGATCGGTGCCTTCGCCGGGCCGGCGTCGAACCTGGTCTATGCCTGGCTCGCCGTCCAGGGGCCGGAGATCCAGGCCCTGTTCGTCGCCATCGGGCTCGACAATCTGGCGTCGGGCTACGCCGGGACCTGCCTGAT
>JAYSCC010000500.1:0-2873 GCA_041915065.1 Zavarzinia sp. | reverse complement strand
TGCCTCGCCGCCCGTGGCCGGCGCAACCCGTTTCAGATCCTCCAGGATGCGTTCGGCGAAACCGCCGAGGGCGAGATCGGCCGCAATGGCGATCGCCGCCGCGAAACCGACCGCATTGGTGCCGCCGTGGCTCTTCACCACCAGGCCGCCGAGGCCCAGGAAAGCGCCGCCGTTATAGCGGTTGGGGTCCAGCCGCTCGCGCAGCGCCTGAAGCGCCGGGCGGGCCAGGAAATAGCCGAGCATGGACCAGATGGAGCGCCGGAAGGTGGCCGCGAGATAGGCCGAGACCAGCCGGGCTGTGCCCTCCTGAGTCTTCAGCGCGATATTGCCGGCGAAACCATCCGAGACGATGACGTCGGCCTGGCCCTGGGCGATGCCGTTACCTTCGACGAAACCGGTGAACTCGAACGGCAGGTCGGCCGTGTCGCGCAGGATCTGCGCCGCGCCGCGGATCGCCTCGTTGCCCTTCAGATCCTCGGTACCGATGTTCAACAGCGCCACGCGCGGCCGCGGCAGGCCGAGGGAGGCGCGGGCGAAAGCGGCGCCCATGAAGGCGAATTCGACCAGGTTGCGCTCGTCGCAGCCGACATTGGCGCCGAGGTCGAGCATCACCGACTCACCGCGGATGGTCGGCACGAAGGACGCGATGGCAGGACGCGAAATGGCCGGTGCCGTGCGCAGCAACAGCATGGCGATGGCCATCAGGGCACCGGTGTTGCCGGCGCTGACCGCCGCCTGGGCCTTGCCCTCGCGCACCGCCTCACAGGCGAGCCACATGGAGGTGCCCTTGCCGCGGCGCATGGCGGCACTCGGCTTTTCGTCGGCCGAGATCGCGGTCGCGGTATGCACGAGCTCGCTGCAATCCGCGAGCAGGTTCTGCCCCCGGATCAGCGGTGCGACTTTCGCCTCGTCCCCGAAGAAGACGAAGCGAAGCTGCGGATAGCGTTCGCGGGCAATGGCGGCGCCTTCGACGAGGACAGCGGGGGCGTGGTCGCCCCCCATGGCGTCGACGGCGATCACCAACGGGGACATGGTCGCCATGCCCCGGCCCCGCCCGAAATCAGGCCGCCGTGGTGGTAGCGACGACCTCACGGCCGTCGTAATAGCCGCAAGCGCCGCAGACGTGATGCGGCAGCTTCAGCTCGCCGCAGTTCGGGCACTCGTTCGAGGCGACCGGAACCAGCGCCTCGTGGCTACGACGCATGTTGCGGCGCGAGCTGGTGGTACGTTTCTTAGGAACAGCCATTTTTCAACTCGATCTTGCGCGCGGGCCGCAAGGCCCGCCGGGAAGCGGAGAAAATACACGGAAAGTTCTCGAACTCAAGTGTCTCGGCCACCTTTGAGCACGGCGAAAGGCCGATGGGTGCCCTGCGGCGGCGCCTCTTCCACTTCTTCTTCCGGCGCCGGCCGATAGGCGGCCGGAATTTCAGCGCCCGGTGCCCGCGGATAGGGATCGAGCGAGAGGGCCAGCTCCTCTGCCACCACATCGCCGAGGTCGACCACGCCGTCGATCAGCGGATCCGGCGGGTCTTCGCCCTCCGGATCGAACAATTCTTCGACCGAGAAAGTGGCATCGGCGTTTTCGGCACCGGGCTCGAAGACTCGCTCGAACTCGACTTCGACATGCTCGGGCACCGGCTCCAGGCTGACCACACAGGCCTGGGTCACGTCAGCCACCAGACGCCCCTTCAGGGCGATGCCGTCGCGCCGGTGCGGGCGAAGCTCGATCTCGGCGGTGAGCGAGTCGACCGACAGAATCGAGAAGCGCTCGGCCAGGGCGGCGCGCTCGGCCGGGTTCGCCGTCAGCTTCTCGATCCGCCCGCGCGGTCCGACGCTTTCGGCCTTCAGGGGGCGCGAGAATTCCGGCACGTTCTGGTCAGGGTTCATCGCTCGATCTCCTGCGGCAGGGCGGCCAGCGGCAATTCGCCCCGCAAGAATACATCAGCCGGCGCCGCCGCATAGGCCGCGACCTGCACGCGGCAATAGGCCGCCAGGTCGCGCAGCACATCGTCCGGCATCTCGGCCCCACGATAGAGATTGCGGTGCAGGGCCTGGACCAGGTCGTCGTTCCCGGCCGCGGCCAGGGCCGAATCATAGGCGTTCAGGCGGCCATAGAAGGCTTGGCCCATCTTCTTCACCCGGTGCGGCACGCCCTGGTCGCCGACCCCGAGTTCGCGAAGCGTCCGATCCATGTCGTTGAACATGGTGTCGAATACGCCCTGGGACAGGCGCGCCAAGCGCTTGTCGTTCTCGCCCTTGAAGCGGTTCAGCAGCAAAACGACCTGCAGCGTCACCATGTCGAAGCGCCCGTCCATCGAATCGGCCACCCGAAAGCGGGTATAGAAGACAGGTGCCCGCGCCCGGGCCACGGCGGCGGCATAGAGGGTCGCCGCCACGCGGGCATCGGCACGATGGAACAGGCGGTCGAACATGGCGAAAGATCCTGGATCACGGGGCTGCGGCCGCGAAGCCGCCTCGTCGAATTGACAGGTCATCGGCCGAATGACAAGGTGCCACGTCGATTTTTGGCGAGGCCGGCCACCGTCAGCCTCGCGTGCCGTTGATGGACTCGCCGTTACCATGGCCGTTGCCCGCTTCACCCAGCCGATCCTCGCCGTCGCCGTTCTCGCGGCCGGCCTCGCCGTCGGCGCCTGCACGCCGACGATCGACGAGCGCGGCTGGCGCCCTGACGAAACCGCCATCGCCGCGATCCGGCCGGGGGTGGACAACAAGGAATCGGTGGCCCGCCTGCTCGGCACGCCGTCGACCGTGTCCAATTTCGACGACAGCTCCTGGTACTACATCAGCGAGACGACCCAGCGCGTCGCCTTCCGCCGTGAGGAAGTGACGGACCAGGGCGTGCTCGTCGTCCA
>JAYSCC010000499.1:0-2875 GCA_041915065.1 Zavarzinia sp. | reverse complement strand
TGGTCGGCGCCGCTGTCGAAGCCGTGAAATGAGCAAAAAAAAGCCGGGCCACGAAGGCCCGGCAAGTCATACAGGGAGGCTTCACGTCCAAAGATCGTGAAGGTGGTCAGGAGGAATGGGGGGCAAACCGCCTGACCGGATGCAGGACCGGGGGAGGAGAGTGGTCCGGCATCCAAGGCCGCTGCCAAGCAGCGGCGTCGAGAGAATATGTACTGCCGCGCTGCCAGATCCACCATTGCGATTGCGAGCGCGGGCCGCTGCAAAAAATGCATGGAACTCGTGAGCAATAAAAATCCCTGTCAGATCAACGACCTGACAGGGATGTTCGTTTGTTGCAGTGCGAAATCGCAGTGCGTCAGAAGCCCCACTCTGCGACTTTGCGGAGCATGAAGTCGCGGAATACCGCGATCCGCTTGGTATCGCGCAGCTCTTCCGGATAGACGAAATAGGTGTCGAAGGTGGGGCCGCCGCTCTCGGGCAGAATCTGGGTCAGCTTCGGATTGCCGCGCGCCACATAGTCGGGCAGGGCGGCGATGCCGAGGCCGGATTCGACCGCGAGCATGAGGGCGTAGATGTTGTTCACCGTGAACACCGGCTTCCGCGGCCTTGTCGGATCCGACGATTTGGCGAGCAGCCAGTTCACGTCCGCCAGCGGCTGCGGCACCGCGGCGCCGTAGGCGAGGATGGCGTGTTCGTCCAAGTCGTCCACCGTCTTCGGGGCGCCGAAGCGCTTCAGATAGGCGGGTGCGGCATAGAGGTGGTTGGTCACCTGCACCAGGCGGCGCTGCACCAGGTCGGCCTGCACCGGCGCCCGGAAGCGGATGGCGATATCCGCCTCACGCATGCCGAGGTCGAGCTCGTCGTCGTCCAGGATCAGGTGGACCCGGATGTCGGGATAGAGATCCGAGAATTCCTTGATGCGCGGGGTCAGCCACAGCATGCCGAAGCTGACCGTGGTGGTGACGCGGAGTTCGCCCCTGGGCTTGTCCTTGGTGTCGGCCAGCATGGCTTCCGCCATCGCCAGCTTGGCAAAGACGTCATGCGCAGTGCGGAACAGAAGTTCGCCCTGCTCGGTCAGGATCAGGCCGCGGGCGTGCCGGTGGAACAGCGACACCTTGAGGCTTTCCTCGAGCGCGCTGATCTGGCGGCTGACCGCAGACTGGGAAAGGTTCAGCACCTCCCCGGCATGGGTGAAGCTTCCCGCCTCGGCGACGGCGTGGAAGATCCGCAGTTTGTCCCAATCCATCATCGCGCGCCCCCCATCTGCGCACGCAAGGCCGTCGTCACTCGGCTGCTGCCGCTTGTTCGTTGTCGTTCTGACCCAGGAACCGCTCCGCTTCCAGGGCGGCCATGCAGCCCATGCCGGCGGCGGTCACCGCTTGGCGGAAGACGTGATCCTTGACGTCGCCCGCGGCGAATACGCCGGGGATCGAGGTTGCCGTCGAATCCGGCGCGGTCAACAGGTAACCCTGGTCATCCATCGGAAGCTGGCCCTTGAACAACTCGGTTGCCGGGCTGTGGCCGATGGCGACGAAGAGGCCGTCGGTCGCGAGTTCGCTCACCGCCCCGGTCTCGAGGTTGCGCAGGCGGACGGCGGTGACGCCCGGCGGATCGTCGCTGCCCAGCACTTCCTCGACCGCGCTGTTCCAGATCACAGAGACCTTGGGATGGGCGAGCAGGCGGCGCTGGTTGGTCTTGTCGGCGCGCAGCTCGCCCCGGCGATGCACCAGGGTGACATGGGCCGCGTGATTGGTGAGATAGAGCGCTTCCTCGACCGCGGAATTGCCGCCGCCGACGACGACCACTTGCTTGCCGCGGTAGAAGAAACCGTCACAGGTGGCGCAGGCCGAGACGCCGAAGCCCTGAAAGCGCTTCTCCGATTCGAGGCCGAGCCATTTGGCGCTGGCGCCGGTCGCGATGATCAGCGTGTCGGCCGTGTAGATCGTGCCGGAATCGCCGGTCAGGGTGAACGGCCGGCGGGAGAGGTCGACCGTGGTGATGACATCGTCGATGACGGTGGTGCCGACATGGCGCGCCTGGGCCTCCATCTGCTCCATCAGCCAGGGGCCTTGGATCGCGTCGGCAAAGCCGGGGAAATTCTCGACCTCGGTCGTGATGGTCAACTGGCCGCCGGGGGTCAGGCCGCGCACCATCACCGGGTCGAGGCAGGCGCGCGCGGCATAGATCGCCGCGGTGCAGCCGGCGGGACCGGACCCGATGACGAGGACCCTCGCGTGACGACGCTCGGACATGGTTCGATGCTCCCTGTTCTGGTCGTGCCGGGCGCGTGATCTGGCGCAACGACACGCGGCGAGAATCGCCCATATGGGGTCCCCGTCCGGCCCTATGTTATGCGCTGCGAGCATGGCCCGCCAAGAGGCGGCGCGAGGCTTTTGCAGTGCAACTTGACGGCGACTGATTCTGCCGCTTATTCAGCCCGGAGTCGGTCTTTGCCGCGCTCGTTGCGGGTAAACGTGAAATTTTCTTTCGTATTGTCCGGCCGGGCCCGATAATGCGCCGCCGAAGGGGGAGCGCATGACCAAGGTAAAGCTTGACGAGATCGACCTGCAGATCCTGGACCACCTGCAGACCGACGGCCGGATGACCAATGTCGACCTGGCCCGCCAAGTCGGGATTTCGGCGCCACCCTGCCTCCGCCGGGTCCGGGCGCTCGAGGAATCCGGCTATATCAAAGGCTATCACGCCGAGGTGGATGCCGAGGCGCTGGGCTTCGAGGTCACTGTCTTCGCCATGGTCGGCTTGGCCTCCCAGGCCGAATCGGATCTCGTCGCCTTCGAAGAGCGGGTGCGGGCCATGCCGCTGGTCCGGGAATGCTGGATGCTGAACGGCGAAATCGACTTCATCCTGAAGATCG
>JAYSCC010000498.1:0-2885 GCA_041915065.1 Zavarzinia sp. | reverse complement strand
CGCCGTCGATTCCTATGCCGCGGTGATCGCGGGCGCGATCGGCCGCATCCTGGCGACGGCACCGGCCCCGGAGACGGGGCGAACCCGGCCGGGCCGCGCCGCGCTGATCCTGTTCTGTGCCGAACAGGGCTTCGCCGGCGCCTTCAGCGAAAGAATATTGGACACCGTGGCCGGCGAACTCGCCGATTCGGCCCTGTTCCTGATCGGCACCAGGGGCCTGATGCTGGCGCGCGAACGCGGCATCGAGATCGATTGGAGCGAGGACATGCCGGCCCATACCGCCGCCCTGCCGCGCCTGGCCGACGAGATCGTGGAGACCCTGGCCGGGCCGATCGCCGCCGGCCATGTCGACCGGCTCGACGTCGTCTTCACCGACCGGCGCCCGGGCAGCCCGATGACCGTGGTGCGCCGCCGCCTGCTGCCCTTCGATTTCCACGGCTTCGCCCCCGTGGCCTCGGCCCTGCCGCCGCTGGTGCAACTGCCGGCGGGCGAACTCCTGGCCGAACTGGCGGCCGAATATGTCCATGCCCAGCTCTGCAACGCCGCCCTTCATGCCTTCGCGGCCGAGAACGACGCCCGCATGGAATCGATGGCCGCCGCCAAGGGCCAGATCGACCGCCAGCTCGAGGCCCTGCAGGCGACCCAGCGCCGCGTCCGCCAGGACGAGATCACGGCCGAGATCATCGAACTGGCGGCCGGCGAAACGGCGAGTAACGGCGCCTAAGACTCAGGCTGCGACCGGCTTCAGGGCCGGAAAATCCTCGACCGTCAGGGTCTCGCGCTCCATCAGCAGGGCGGTGCCCTGGTCGAGGTCGGCACGGCGCCGTTCCAGGATTTCACGCGCCCGTGCCGCGGCTTCCTCGATCAGGTCGCGCACCGCGAGGTCGATCTCCCGTTCCGTCGCTTCCGAGGCGCCCTGGACCTGGTCCGGCGGCATGCCCAGGAACTGCTGCTGGCGCGCCGCATAGGTGCGCTGGCCGACCTTGCCGTCCATGCCGTAGCGGGTGACCATTTCGAGCGCCACTTCGGTCGCGCGCTGGAGGTCGTCGGCAGCACCGGTCGAAATATCGCCGTCGAAGATCAGGCTCTCGGCGGCGCGGCCGCCCAAGAGCACGGCGAGACGGTTCTTGAGGTCGCTGGCCGAGAGCAGGAAACGGTCCTCGGTCGGGCGCTGCATGGTGTAGCCGAGGGCGCCGACACCGCGCGGAATGATCGAGACTTTCTGCACCGGGTCGACGCCGGCCAAGCTGGCCGCGACCAGGGCGTGGCCCATCTCGTGGAAGGCGACGCGGCGGCGCTCCGCCGGGTTCAGCACCCGGCTCTTCTTCTCGATGCCGGCGACGATCCGTTCGATCGCCGCCAGGAAGTCCGCGAAGGTGACCGAATCGCCGCGCCGCCGGGTCGCCGCGATCGCCGCCTCGTTCACCAGATTGGCGATGTCGGCGCCCGTGAAACCGGCCGTGAGCCCGGCGATCTTGTCGAGGTCGACATCGTCGGCCGGCTGGATCTTGCGCAAATGGACCTTGAGGATGGCGAGCCGCCCGGCATGGTCCGGCCGGTCGACCAGCACTTGCCGGTCGAAGCGCCCGGCGCGCAGCAGGGCGGGGTCGAGGATTTCCGGCCTATTGGTGGCGGCGAGCAGGATGACGCCGGTCGAGGGATCGAAACCGTCCAGCTCGGCCAGGAGCTGGTTCAGCGTCTGCTCCTTCTCGTCATAGCCGCCGAAACCGCCGACCGAGCGGCTGCGGCCCAGCGCGTCCAATTCGTCGATGAAGATGATGCAGGGGGCGGCCTTGCGCGCCTGCTCGAACAGGTCGCGGACCCGGGCGGCGCCGACGCCGACGAACATCTCGACGAATTCGGAGCCCGAGATCGAGAAGAAGGGTACCCCGGCCTCGCCCGCGACGGCGCGCGCCAGCAGGGTCTTACCGGTGCCCGGCGGGCCGACCAGCAGGATGCCCTTGGGCACTCGCGCGCCGAGCCTTCCGTAGCTCTTCGGATCCTTCAGGAAGGCCACCACTTCCTGAAGCTCGAACTTGGCTTCCTCGACGCCTGCGACATCGGCGAAGGTCACCTTGGTGTCCTTCTCGACATAGACCTTGGCGGTCGACTTGCCGATCGACATCAGCCCGCCGAAACCCTGGCGGTCGGCCATGCGGCGGAACAGGAAGATCCACATCAGGTAGAAGGCGAGCGCCGGCACGATCCAGGACAGAATGGTGGAGATCAGCCCGCCCGAAGGCACGCCGGTGACCACCACGCCCTTCTCGGCGAGCCTCCCGGCCAGTGCCGGATCGACTCTGGTGGTGATAAAGCCGGTCGAACCCGAGGGCAGCTTGTCCTTCAGCTTGCCGGTGATGGTTTCCTGCGAAATCGCGACCTCGGACACTTTCCCTTCGTCGACCAGTTGCTCGAACTGGCTGTAGGGGATGGTATCGACTTGCTCATAGGTCGCGAGCAGCCATTGCAGCGCCAGAATGCCGAAGGCTGCGGCGATGATATAGCCGAAGGCGATGTTCTGTTTCCGTGACGAAGGAGAATCCGAAGCCATGGTCCCTCTCCGGCCTGCCGCCCCGGGGTCCGGCCGTTCTCGCACCGGTTATGGCGCCGGGCATCGGTCTCGATCAAGCCATTCGATGGCGCCGGCGCCCAGGCAACAAGGGCGGGTGCGGGAAAGCACCTCGCGCGCCAGCGTCGGGTCCCAGCGTCGGGTTTGCGCTGCACACAGTTGACGGCTATCTTTGCCGGCGCAAAAGCGGCATGCCTGCTGTGTGACGGTCGAATGGGCGCCAAGATGATTCGTTATCTCTATTCCTTGCTGATCGCTTTTCCGGCGGTATTTCTCGTTGGGAACGCAGCCAGGGCACAGGTGTCGCCCGAGGACT
>JAYSCC010000497.1:0-2887 GCA_041915065.1 Zavarzinia sp. | reverse complement strand
GGCCCTCGACCTCGCGCGCCGGATCGAGGCCCAGCAGGCCCTCGCCTTCGCGGGGCTGCTCAGCCACGCCGGACACGCCTACGGCCTGGACGGGCCGGCCGCCGTGCGCGCGGCGGCCGAGGCGGAACGGCAGACCATGGTCTCCGTGGCCGAGCGGCTGAGGGCGGCCGGTGTGGCCGTACCCGTGGTGTCGGTCGGCAGCACGCCGACGGTCTGGCTGGCCGATCGCTTCGACGGCCTGACCGAAGTCCGTCCGGGCAATTCGGTCTTCATGGACCTGACGCAAGTATCGCTCGGCGTCGCCGGCCGGGCCGATGTCGCCTTGTCGGTGGTGGCGAGCGTGGTCAGCGTCAACGACCGCTTCGCCATCGTCGATGCCGGGTCCAAGACTTTGAGCAGCGACCGCGGTCCCCATGGCTCGAACCGGGTGTCCGGCCATGGCCTCGCCACCCGGCTCGACGGAACGGACGACGACCTGCCGGTGACCGGCCTTTCCGAAGAGCACGGCTTCATCGCCCATGGCGGCCGGCCTTTCACGGTCGGCGAGCGCGTGCGCATCTGGCCGAACCACGCCTGCCCCGTGGTCAATTTGGCGCGCTCTCTCGCGTTCCTCCGCCCGGACGGCGGCATCGAGTCCTGGCCGGTCGATGCCCCGGCTTGCGTGATGTGATCCGACCGCGCCCGCTCAGCGTTCCCTGAAGTCGGCGGGGGCGAGGCCGTAGCGCTGGAGCTTGTCGTAGAAGGTCTTGCGCGGCAGGCCCAGGTCCTCGATCGCCGCCGCCGCATTGCCATGGTGGCGGGTGAGCGCTTCGCGGAGCAGCCGGGCCTCGAAGGCGGCGACCTGATCGGCCAGGCCGCGCCCGGGCGGCGGGCCTTCTTCGTCCTCGACCAGGCCGAGCACGACGCGATCGGCGAAATGCGCCAGTTCGCGCACGTTGCCGGGCCAGTCGTGACTTTCCAGGTGGCGGCGGAGGCCCGCCGTCAGGGCCGGCCGCTCGCGCCCGAAGCGGGCTGCGGCGCGGGTCGCGAAATGTTCGAACAAGAGCGGGATGTCGTCCCGCCGCTCGCGCAGCGGTGGGATCGTCAGCGTTACCACGTCGAGGCGATAGGCGAGGTCGGCGCGGAAGCTGCCCTCCTTCACCGCGCGGCCGAGGTCGAGCTTGGTCGCCGCGATCACGCGCATGTCGATCCGCCGCTTCTCGTTGGAGCCGAGCGGCGTCACCATGCGGTCTTCGAGGACGCGCAGCAGCTTGATCTGGAGGGCGAGCGGCATGCTCTCGATCTCGTCGAGGAACAGGGTGCCGCCATCGGCATGCTCGATCTGGCCGACCCGCTTCTTGGCCGCCCCGGTGAAGGCGCCCGCCTCGTGGCCGAAGAGTTCGCTGTCGATCACCGTCTCCGGCAGGGCACCGCAATTGAGGGCGACCAGACGGCCCGAGCGGCGCCGCCCCCACTGATGCAGGGCCTGGGCCACCAGCTCCTTGCCCGAGCCGGTCTCGCCCAGCACCAGGACGTCGACGTCGAGATCGGCCAGGCTGCGGATCCGGGCGCGCAGGCGCTCCATCGCGGGGGTCTGGCCGAGCAGCGGGGCGTTGCCCCCGGCCTGCTCGAGCGCCTGGCGGAGCCGCCGGTTCTCCAGCACCAAGTGCCGCTTGTCGAGGGCGCGGCGCACACTCTCGATCAGGCGCTCGGCCGCATAGGGTTTGGAGATGAAGTCATAGGCGCCCTCGCGCATGGCGCCGACCGCCATCTCGATGTCGCCGTGGCCGGTGATCAGGATGACCGGCAGGTCCGGGTCGAGCGCCTTCAGGCGGCGGAACAATTCGATGCCGTCGATCCCCGGCATGCGCACGTCGGTCACCACGACGCCCGGAAAATCAGGCCCGATCGCAGCCAGCGCCGGGGCGGCACCGTCGAAGCCCTGCACCGCGAAGCCGGCGAGGCCGAGGCTCTGGGTATTGGCGGCGCGGAGGTCGGCCTCGTCGTCGACGAAGGCGACCAGGGGCGGGGAAGCGCTCATGCCGGTTTCAGCCTCACACTGAAGACAGCGCCGCCCTCGGGGCCGTTCTCGACCCCGAGGGTGCCACCGAAATCCTTCACGATGTCGCTCGAAATGACGAGGCCGAGGCCGAGGCCCGCCGGCTTCGAGGTGACGAAGGGGGTGAACAGCCGCGCCATCACCTCGGGCGCCAGGCCCGGCCCGTTGTCGGCGACCCGGATCACCACCTGGCCATCTTCCGAGCCCGCCTCGATCGTGATGGCCGGCGCCTTGGGGGCCGCGTCCAGGGCGTTCTGCAGCAGATTGACCAGCACCTGTTCGAGGCGCACTGCCTTGCCCTGCACGGGCGGCAGGCCGTCGGCGATTTTCTTGGTCACGCGGGCGCCCTGCCGGCGCAGCCGGGGTTCGAGCAGCAGGAGCGCGCCCTCGATGACCGCTGCCACCTCGACCGGGCCGGCGGCGCCCGAGGCGCGGCGGGCGAAATTGCGGAGCTGGCCGGTGATGGCGCCGATCTTCTCGGTCAGGCCGGCGATCAGGCCGAGATTGGCCCGAGCATTGGCACTATCCGCGCGGTCGAGGAAGACGGCGGCATTGTCGGCATAGGCGCGAATGGCGGCGACCGGCTGGTTGATCTCATGGGCGACGCTGGCCGCGATCTGGCCGAGAATGGCGAGGCGGTTGGCCTGGGCCAGCTCGTCCTGGAGCAATTGCCGTTCCGCGATCTCGGCCGAGAGTTTGGCATTGACCGCGACGATATCGGCCGTGCGCGCCGCCACTTCGGCTTCCAGCACTTCCCGGTGGCGGGTGTCGCGGGCGCGCCGTTCGACCCCGCGATGACGCCGCCGCAGCAGGAGCCCGGCCGGCCCCATGGCGACCAGCACGGCGAGG
>JAYSCC010000496.1:0-2888 GCA_041915065.1 Zavarzinia sp. | reverse complement strand
GGCCATTCGCCGAGGGCGTCGCGCGCCACCATCACCTGGGCGACGATCTCGGCCGGGCCGAGGTTGCGCACCAGGGTCTGCGTCCCCGTGTGGCAGAAGCGGCAAGTCAAGGTACAGCCGACCTGCGAGGAGACACAGAGCGTGCCGCGGTCGTCATCCGGGATGAAGACGCTCTCGACCTCCTGGCCATCCGGCCATTTGATCAGCCATTTCCGCGTCCCGTCGACCGATTGCAGGGCGCGGGTGATCTCTGGCCGGGCGACCGTCGCCACCTTGAGCAGTTCCACCCGCAGATCCTTGGACAGCGAGGACATTTCCTCGATCGTCGAAGCGCCGCGGTTGTAGATCCAATGCCAGAGCTGCTGGACGCGCATCCGCCGGGGCTTGCCGCCCTGGCCGATCTCGTCGAGCACGCGGCCGAGCCCCTCGCGGTCGAGCCCGATCAGGTTGAGCTTCGAACCGTCAGCAGGAAGGATCGGGGTATCGGTCGCGTTGTCGCTCATGTCTCAGAACTTGCAGGCCTTGCCGATGGCGTCGAGCGCCGCGGAAATGCCCTTGAGGGAGAATGTGTCGGTCGTCTTGGTGCCGCGCTGCGATTCGCCGGCGATCACCACGGTGGCGCCCTTCCGCATGGCGGCGACGATGTCGTTGTCGGTCTCGGTCTTGCGGGCGAAGGCGTTTTCGCCGTCGGTGAAGAGATCGAACTTCTGCTTGCCGACCGCGAGAGTCGCGGTCGAGCCGGCCTTGAAGGGATAGCCGATCAGGACCTGGACCTGATTGCGGATATTGCCCTCCTGGAAATGGGAGACCATCAGGAAGATGTCGCCCCGCTTGGCGCTGGCGGGCTCGGACTTGCTCGGCTTGGTCGAAACCAGGCAGACGTCCTTGCCGCCCTGCTTGGTCTTGAACGCCTGCCAGTCGCCGAAGCTGCCGATCAGCGGCGACTCCTCGGCCTGCGCGGGAAGGGCGAAGCCCGCACCCACAACCATTGACAGAAACATGCCGAACGCGGCGAATAGGGAGCGTTTCATGGCGCCTGTTCACGAGACTGAGCGGAGGGCGTCAAGATAGCCGGGCAAGCCCGGCATTTCTACCCCGGCCTGTTCGCAGTCGCGACAGGGCGGTATTCCGCCCGTGGAAGGACAGCGTGGACCCCGCAGCCACAAGTGACCGCGAAGCCTTGGCCGATCTGGTCGAGGCGGTGGCCCGGAACGGCGACAGGGCTGCATTTGCTGAACTTTTCGCCTTTCTGGCGCCGCGCCTGAAGGCCTTCATGCTGCGCCTGGGCACGGATCCCGCAACGGCCGAGGAACTGGTCCAGGACGTCATGCTGACGGTCTGGCGCAAGGCCGCCAGCTTCGACCGCCGGCAATCCTCGGTCACCACCTGGACCTTCACCATCGCGCGGAACCGCCGTATCGACCTGATTCGCCGCAACCGCCGCCCCGATCTCGACCCCGACGAGCCGAGCCTGCAACCGGAAGCCCCGGTGCCGGCGGATCGCCTGGTCGACGAGACCCGGCGCGACCGCGTGCTGCGCGCGGCGATCGCGGAACTGCCCGCCGAACAGGCCGAACTGCTGCATCTCGCATTTTATGATGGAAAGTCACATACCGAGATTGCCGAGGTACGCAATCTGCCCCTGGGTACGGTAAAGTCCAGACTAAGATTGGCTTTCAACCGCTTGCGCCGTGCCATGGAGTCGTTCCAGTGACGCCGTCCCACCACCTGCCGTTCGAGCTGCTGCTCGACCATGCCGTCGGCGCCCTGACGCCGGCCATGGCGCTGCTGGTGGAGGGGCATCTCGCCCTGTGCCCGGCCTGCCGTGCCGAAGTGGTGGCCTGCACCGATGTCGGCGGCGCCCTGCTCGAGACGATCGAGCCGGTGGCGGTCTCGGACGATGCCTTCGAGCAGCTGATGGCGCGCATCGACAATGAGACCGCGCTCAAGACCGCCCCCGCACGCGCCCCGGCGGCGGCCGTGCCGGCAGCCCTGCCCACGATGGCGCAGGGCCTGCGCCGGACCTTCGAGCGCACGCTGGCCCGGCGCAGCTGGCGCCGTGTAATGCCGGGGGTTCGCCTGCTCGACCTCGACCTGCCCAAGGTCGCCCGCGGCCTGGCCCAGATGATCTCGGTCGACGGCGGCAGGGCCGTGCCGCGCCATTCCCATGGCGGGGCCGAATATACGCTGGTGCTGGCCGGCGGCTACAGCGACGCCTCGGGCAGCTTCGGTCCGGGCGACGTGCAGATCACCGATCCCTCGGTGATGCACAAGCCGGTGGCCGACCGGGGCGAGACCTGCGTGGTCTATGCCGTCAGCGATGCACCGATCCGCCTGGCCGGTCCCCTCGGCCTGGTTCAACGCGCCCTCGGCCGCTGAGCCGCGATTGCCAAGCCACGGGATCGGCGCCCCGCCGTCACGTCTTCCGGCCGATCCAAGGGTGTGATCACCCCCGTATCAGGTCCGCGATGCGAAGACATCGCCCACGAGACCTGACGGAGACTCCACCATGTCGATCGAAATCCAGCCGGAAAGCCGCCCGAACTTCAGCCGCCGCGGCCTGATCCGGACCGCGACCCTGAGCGCCGCCGCCGTCGCCCTGCTGGGCGGGGCCGAGCGCCGCGCCTTCGCCCTCGACGCCAGCGCCGGCGACGCCGATATCCTCAATGTCGCCCTCGGCCTCGAACACGAGGCCATCGCCGCCTATCAGATCGGCGCCGAATCCAAGCTGCTGAAGCCCGACGTGCTGAAGGTCGCGGTCGCCTTCCAGTCCCACCACAAGGAGCATCGCGATGCGCTGGCCGCCACCATCAAGAAGCTGGGCGGCACCCCGGTCGAGGCCAAGGCCCAGGCGGGTTACGCCAAGGCGCTGAACGCCGGTGCGCTGA
>JAYSCC010000495.1:0-2897 GCA_041915065.1 Zavarzinia sp. | reverse complement strand
ATGGACCTGCACAAGGCGCTCAATGCGCTCTCTGCCGCGACCGCGGTCGAGACGCTGGACGGTGCCCGCGTTCATGCCCTGGGCGAGCGCGACCGGGCGGCGGTGCGCGCCTTCATGCGCGGCCTCAACCGGACGGCGCCGCTCGCCTTCGGGCACCCCGGCCTCGGCACCACGGCCGTCCATGCCGGCGGCCGGCTGACGATCCAGAACGACATCGGCACGACCGATGCCCATGTCCTGGTCGTGCATGTCGACGACGAGTCGGTTACGGTCACCAATACCGATATCCACCGTCCCCGCGCCAAATTCTTCATCTCGCTGTTCGACGGCCATGGCGTCGAATGGAGTCCGCTGGCCGAACGCCATGCCGAGGGCTTGAGCGAGGAACTCTTCTACCTGATCACCGGCCGGCTCTCCTCGAAGGACCCCAGGGCGCAGGATGCGATGCTGGAATTCCTGGCCTCGCGCCTGGTCTTCCTGATCGACTGGAACAAGGCGCGCAAGGCGTTGCAGAGCTTCGTCGGCAAGAATGCGGCGATCGACCTGCTGACCTTCGCCGCCCGCCAGGATTACGGCCACCGGGCCTTCCTTGTCCTGGGCGGCAGCGAATTGATTCTCGAAGCGGTGCATCGCACGGCGGCCGGGCGCATCCCCTATGGTGTGCGCCTGGACGAGGCGCTGGGCGCCGGCGAATGCCTCGAATTCCTCCAGCACATGCTCCGCGACACCGCCCAGGGCCTGGCCGCCGGGCGCACCGCCCGCCTGATCCGCGACGAGATCCAGGCCGAGCTGTCGCGCCGCTTCGAGACGGCGGAAACATCGGTTCTGACCGTGCTGGTGCGCCATCTGGGGCTGACGCGGATGCTGGCCGCCGCGATCGGCGACGTCGTCTCCGCCCCTGGCGCTGCCACCGCGGCCGAGCGGGCGGCCCTGGCGACGCGGGCGAAACAGCTCGAAGAGAAGGGCGACCGGCTCACCGTGACGGCGCGCGAAATCTCCGCCCGCATCCGCGAGGCGGGCCAGCTCCGCCCGGTGATCGACGAGATCGAGAACACGACCGACAGCCTCGAAGACTGCGCCTATCTCCTCAGCCTGCTGCCCGACGCCGAGGCGGCGATGATCGAGATGGCGCCGCTCGCCCGGCTCGCCGAAATGGCGACCGACTCGACCGGCCACCTGGTGCGCGCCGTCGAAGCCGCCTCCCGCCTGCCGGAGGGGCAGCGCTCCGACGCGCTCGCCTCGCTGCAATCGATCGACGCCGTGGCCAATCTGGAGCGCAGCGCCGACGCGGCCGAACGGGAGACTTTCGCCGCGATCATGGCAGCCCCCGGGGCGGATGCCCGGCTGCTGGTGCTGGGCCTCGAAATCGCCCGTGCGTTGGAGACCGCCACCGACCATCTGAACCACGCGGCCCTCGCGCTCCGTGAACGTGTTCTCGAGGAGCTTTCGGCATGACCAGGCTGGCCCCCCTCTATATCGGCACCGACGAAGCCCGCACCGAACTGACCGCGGAAGTGGCCGGCGGCAAGGCGTCGCTGCTGTGGCGGATGAGCCGCCTCGGGCTCAACGTGCCGCCCGCCTTCGTATTGCCGACCGGGCTCTGCGCCGCCGTGAACCGGGGCGAGGGCGATGCCCTTTCCCGCGTCGACAAGGGCTTGCGCGACGGCATCGCCCGCCTCGAAGCGACGACCGGGCGCCGTTTCGGTGATACCAGGGCGCCGCTCCTGGTCTCGGTCCGCTCCGGCGCCGCGCAGTCGATGCCCGGCATGTTGGAGACCATCCTCGACGTCGGCCTGAACAGCGAGACGGTGCACGGGCTGATCCGCCTGACCGGCAACCCGCGCCTCGCCTTCGACAGTTTTCGCCGCTTCATCCAGATGTTCGCCGAAGTGGTCGAAGGTGTGCCGGCGGCCGCCTTCGAGGCGGCCACGGCGGCTATGATCCAGGCCGAGGGCGTGGCGGGGGAGGCGGAACTCGATTCCGAAGCCCTCGAACGCCTGACCCATGAATTCCAGGCGATCGTGCTGCGCGAGAGCGGCCGGCCGGTGCCGGAAGAGCCTTTGGCACAGCTCGCCGCCGCGGCCCGCGCCGTCTTCCGCTCCTGGGAGGGCGACAAGGCCAAGGAATATAGGCGCCTGAACAAGCTCGAACATCTGGCGGGCACGGCGGTCACCGTGCAGGCCATGGTGTTCGGCAACGGCGGCGGCAAGTCGGGTTCCGGCGTCGCCTTCTCGCGCAATCCGGCGACCGGGGCCAAGGAACTCTACGTCGATTTCCTGTTCAACGCCCAGGGCGAGGACGTGGTGGCGGGCCGCCGCATGCCCTCCAACGCCACCCTGCTGGCCGCCCGTCTGCCCGCGGTGGCGGCCGAGCTGAAGGCCGGCATCACCCGCCTCGAACAGGAGAATCGCGACCTCCAGGACGTCGAATTCACGGTCGAGGACGGCCGCCTGTTCTTCCTCCAGACCCGGGCCGGCAAGCGCACACCGAGGGCGGCGCTGCGCGTCCTGGTCGATTTCGTCGAGGAAGGCCTGCTCGATCCGGTCACCGCCTTGAAGCGGGCCGAGACGATCGACCTCGAACGCGCCGGCTCGATCCGCTTCGCCGACGAGGCTCCGGCGATTGCCAGTGGTGTCGCCGCTTCGCCCGGCGTCGCCTCCGGCCGCGTCGCCTTCGACAGCGCCCGGGCCAAGGCCCTGGCGGCCGAGGGCGAGCCGGTGATCCTGGTCCGTCACGACACCTCGACCGAAGACGTCGCAGGCTTCGCCGTCGCGGCCGGCATCCTGACCGCGGTCGGCGGGCGTACCGCCCATGCCGCGGTGGTGGCGCGCCAGCTCGGCAAGGTCTGTCTGGTCGGCTGCAAGGAACTGGCGATCGACGAGGCGGGGCAGGGCGGC
>JAYSCC010000494.1:0-2909 GCA_041915065.1 Zavarzinia sp. | reverse complement strand
GGCGGAAAAGCTCGGCATGCCGCTCGAGAAGGTGCGCAAGGTCCTGAAGATCGCCAAGGAGCCGATCTCCCTCGAAACCCCGATCGGCGACGAGGAAGACAGTCATCTCGGCGACTTCATCGAGGACAAGAACGCGGTTCTGCCCCTCGATGCCGCGATCCAGTCGAACCTGCGGGAAACCACCACGCGGGTTCTCGCCAGCCTGACGCCGCGCGAGGAGCGCGTGCTGCGCATGCGCTTCGGCATCGGCATGAACACCGACCACACGCTGGAAGAAGTCGGCCAGCAGTTTTCGGTGACGCGCGAGCGCATCCGCCAGATCGAAGCCAAGGCGCTGCGCAAACTGAAGCACCCGAGCCGCAGCCGCAAGCTGCGCAGCTTCCTCGACAACTGATCCTTGCAACCTGGGCGGTTGCCCTCTCAAGGGGCGACCGTCCGGTTCATCTTCGATCAATCGACAGTAGACAGCCGTGCTGCATCGCGGCATCGTCCCGGCGGGAATAGCCGGGGGATCCGGCAAGGAGGCGCGGTGCGGCAGTTGATCGACGGCTACAGGCGGTTTCGTGCCGGCCACTGGCCGGAATATCGGGACATTTACCGCGAATTGTCGCGCCATGGGCAGAAGCCGCCCACCCTGGTGATCGCCTGTTCGGACAGCCGGGTGGACCCGGCGGTGATCTTCGATGCCCAGCCGGGCGAGATTTTCGTCGTCCGCAACGTCGCCAACCTGGTGCCGCCGCGCGAGCAGGGCGAGGGCCAGCACGGCACCTCGGCGGCGCTCGAATTCGCCGTCCGGGTGCTCAAGGTCGACATGATCCTGGTGCTCGGCCACGGCGATTGCGGGGGCATCAAGGCGGCGCTGGTCGGCGATCCGCTGGGCGATTCCGAATATCTCGGCAAATGGATCGGGCTGATCGAGCCGGCCAAGGTGCGGCTGGAGCGTCTCGACCCGGACGATCCGGCCTCCCGCGATCGCCTCGAATTCGAATCGATCCGCCTCTCCCTCGATCGCCTGATGACCTTCCCCTTCGTCGCGGAAGCGGTCGCGGCCGGTCGCCTGACGCTGGAAGGCGCACGTTTCCGCGTCTTCGACGGCCGCCTCGAATGGCTGGACAAGGCGAGCGGCGACTTCGCCCGCGTCGAATAGTTGGCCACGTCGAACAGTTGGCAGAGGCGGCCTCGCCTGTTAATTGTGACGCCCCGCACCGCGGGATGCCTTCCGGTGGGGCCTGTAGCTCAATGGTTAGAGCCGGCCGCTCATAACGGTCTGGTTGCAGGTTCGAGTCCTGCCGGGCCCACCAACCACCGCCTCGATCTAAAAGGTTTTTCCGCGCCATGGCGCCCAGGCGCGGGGCAAGTTATCCAGAGATTTTGCAAACTGGCGCGTTACGAACCTGCGGTAAAGGGCGGCGCTTCTTGCCGCCAACAGCCTGACCGTCGCGGCAGATTCATGTTAGTTCTATCAAATTCGTCATTGACCGCCACATGGGTGACGCCGACCTTGGCGCCGATCTTCTTCAAGGACAGCCGGTCGGCCAGCACCTGAAGCTCGGCCAGCGCCGTTGTCACGGCTCTTCACTAGTCACTGAAGTTCACTTCCGGCGAGCTGGCATCCAAACTGGCGCTCGTTAAAGGAAGCATCAGTCCTCCATAGCCGAGATGGACCAAACCGCCCCTGAAGCGACGTCGGACGATTCCCACCCGAAGCCAATTCCCCTGCGGCGACGGGACGTTAAAGCTATTCTACTTGGCCTTGAACCGGGTCGAGAAAGATTGGAGGATGCCGACCAGGGAATGGAGCGCGGCGAAGGCTCTTCGTCATACGGTCGGAGGATCGCCTCGTCATGATGTAACGTCAGGCACCTTATAGATGAAATGCCGGATAATCCTGAGTAACTCTTGCGCAATCAGAGTGCAAAAAAATGTGGCCTATATAAAAACTGCTGATCAAAATTTTGGACTGATTCACTGCTCTATTTTCTTGTAGGGGGCGATGTGTATGAATTTTTCAAGCGCGAACACTCATCCGGTTTCCCAAAAAAATTTTCGGAATGACATTCAGGGGCTTAGGGCAGTCGCTGTCGGTGGGGTTGTCCTCGATCACATTGGATTCCCTCATCTCGAGGGCGGGTACGCGGGAGTTGACGTATTTTTTGTCATTTCCGGATTTCTTATCACGGATCATATTGTCCGTAGCCTTCTAAAGGATGGTTCTTTAAGTTTTGGCGAATTTTATGCCCGTCGTGCCAGAAGGATACTTCCGGCGTCCCTGTTGGTTGCAATAATAATATTGTGCATCAATATGTTTTTAAATCCTGTTACCATACGGGAAAAAACAATACAAGATGCAATTGCTACTGCACTTTACATCCCGAACTATCTTTTCGCATACCGCGCTACCGATTATTTCTCAGATAAAATTCCTTCTATCTACCAGCACTATTGGTCTCTTGGTGTTGAGGAGCAGTTTTATATTGTATGGCCACTCATCTTGATGATTGCCTTTAAGTTCTCAAGTCGTATTTCCCAGCCATTATCAACCAGTGTGCGGTCCCATAAAACGGTGTTGCTTGCTGTCGCGGGCGCGGTCGGGATCCTGTCGGCGTGGCTTAACTGGCACGATCTTGTGACACAGCAGCCGTCGCGAGCATTCTTTTGGGCGACCGGGCGGGCGTGGGAGTTTGCCGTGGGCGGCTCTGTAGCTCTGATTGCCGATCGCCTACCCGAATGGTGGAGAAGTGGCTCTGCAATCCGTACTGCATTGAGCTGGCTCGGCCTTGGATTCATTGCTTATGCGTTCTTGCGTTTTATGTACAGAAACGGTAATTGGCTGACAGTGCCGCCTTTATGGGCCGGGTTTTCATGCCGCTTTATGAGGCTTTGAGGTTGGTGCGTTGGTCTCCTTCGGC
>JAYSCC010000493.1:0-2914 GCA_041915065.1 Zavarzinia sp. | reverse complement strand
GCGCCCGTTCGAGATCCGGCAGGCGGCGGAGGGCTGTGCGCAAGTCGCGGCGGAGCTGGTCCTGTCGCAGCAGATGGTCGACCATGTCGAGCCGGCGGTCGATCGCCGCCGCCTCGGTCAAGGGGGCTGAGAGATATTGGCGGAGCAGGCGGGCGCCGGCCCCGGTCACCGTCTCGTCCATGACCGCGAGCAGGCTACCCGTGCGGCCGCCGTCCGGCCCCTGGATCAGTTCGAGGCTCCGCCTTGTCGCAGCGTCGATCGCCATGGTCGAGCCGGCGGCGACCCTTCGCGGTGGGCGAAGGCGGGCCAGCTTGCCCTTCTGCGTCAGCTCGACATAGGCGAGCAGGGCGCCGAGGGCCGACAACTCGGCCCGCCCGAAGGGGCCAAAACCGTCGAGCGTGCCGACCCCGAAAATCTCCTTGAGCCGGCGCTCGGCCGCCCCTGAATCGAAGCGGGCGGCGGGCAGCGGGGTGAGGCGGTCGTCGAAGGTGCCGTCCAATGCCTGGATCGCCGGATCGTCCAGCCGCCGATCCGAGAGCAACAGCTCGCCCGGGGCGAGGCGGGCCAGTTCGGCGCCGATCTGCTCGGCCGGCACCGCCATCACCTCGAACAACCCGGTCGAGACGTCGGCCCAGGCCAGCGCCCATTTGCCCTCGGCCCCGCCCAGGGCGGCCAGCAGGTTGTTGGCGCGGGCGTCGAGCAAGGTCTCCTCGGTCAGGGTGCCGGGGGTGACGATGCGCGTCACCTCGCGGCGGACCAGGGTCTTGCCGGCGCGCTTGCGGGCTTCGGCCGGGTCTTCCGCCTGCTCGCAGATGGCGACCTTGAAGCCCTTGCGGATCAGGCGCGAAAGATAGGCGTCGGCGGCATGGACGGGCACGCCGCACATGGCGATGTCCTGGCCGAGATGCTTGCCCCGCTTGGTCAGAGTGATGTCCAGCGCGGCCGAGGCGGCTTCGGCATCCTCGAAGAAGAGCTCGTAGAAATCGCCCATGCGATAGAACAGCAGGCAGCCCGGATGGGCCGCCTTGATGGCCAGATATTGCGCCATCATGGGCGTCGCGCCGCTCAGGTCGAGGGCGTCGGCGGCATCCGATTCGGGAAGGGCGTCGATCGACATGGCGGCACTTTAGGGGGCGGTGGCGATGACGGCCAGAGGCATGAATCAGGCGTGCGCGGGCCGCCTCGACACTTCGGCTCGGGCCTCGCGAATGATCTTCCTGATGTCGAAGGGGCCGGCGATACCGCTCGCTTCGCCCTCGGCGATCAGGGCGCGCAGGTGGGCGAGCTGTTCGGTGGTGATGCCACCCTCGATCTTCTGGATGTCGGTCACGTGATGTCTCCGGTCGCCGACGAAATTGATTGGAAATGCTTCATTCCGGTTCTTGAATCGCGCCTGTCCGGTTCAAAGAAATTGCGTCGTTTCTTGGCATCTATGCATCCCTTTCGATCGTCATGCCCGGGCTCGTCCCGGGCATCCACGTCGGGACGAGCCGCGGTCTTCGACGCAAGAGGCTGCTCGCCGACGTAGATGGCCGGGACTTCGCCCGGCCATGACCAGTTTTAGTGGTGAGCACAGAAGGGAAATCGCCCAGAAGCCATAGCTTGGCTTACTCGTTTCCTTGGCCAGGCAGCCCTGTTCTCGGCTGGGACGACGAAGATTGCGCATGCCCAAAGGTACTCTCAGCGGCGGCGGGCTTTCTGGCGCAGGGCGTCGAAATCGACGTCTTCGTCAGGGCCACTCGCCTCGCCCTCGGCGATCAGGGCGCGCAGGCGGGCGAGTTGTTCGTCACGGCGGCGCTGCCAGTCGCGCAGGGCTTCGCGGACCACTTCGCTGGTCGTGGCATAATCGCCGCTCTCGACCGCGGCCTTCAGGGCGGCGAGTTGTTCGGTGGTGACGGCGACGCTGATCTTCTGGACTTCGGCCATGGGGCACCTCCGGTCGGTGCCGATCTTACTACGTGGTAGCAAGAGTTCCTGCCGGGCGGCGAAGAAGCCTTCGATGTTTCGGGCCGCGGTTTCGACATGGCGGGTCAGGATCGCGCTCGCCCCGGCGGCGTCACCGGCACGGGCGGCGGCCAGCAGGGCGGCGTGTTCGTCCTGGGCCATGTGGTCGCGGCCGAGGGCTGCGAAATGGAAGCGGAGGTAGCGGTCCGCGGCCGCTAGATGCTGCTCGACCAGGGCGAGCAGGCGGGGTCGCCCGGCCTTGGCATAGAGGGTCAGGTGGAAGCGGCGGTTGAGTTCGCCCAGGCGGGCGATGTCCTCTTCCGCATCCATCTCGGCGATCAGGGCTTCGGCTCGTTCGAAATCCGCTGCGCTCAGATGGGGTAGGGAGAGGCGGAGCGCCGCCGGTTCCAGCGCCGCCCGGATGGCGTAATGGTCGGCCGCGTCCTCGGCCGAAATATCGGTCACCACGGCACCCCTGTGGGGGGCGAAATCGACCAGGGCCTGGGCTTCGAGCTGGCGCAAGGCTTCGCGCACGGGCATGCGCGAGACCTCGAAGGCGGCCGCCAGTTCTTCTTGGCGCAACGCCGTGCCACCCGGCAACGCCCCGGTCAGGATCGCTTCCCGCAGCACCACTTCGACGAAGGCGGTGGCGGTCTTGAAGCGCGGGCGGTCGCGCTCGATCAGGCGGCTGATGTCCATGGGGGCACGAGACCATGGCCACGTACCGGATTCAAGCAGATTGTCGATTGGATCCAATCCTGTTAGGAAGACCCCCTGTTTTCCAAATCTCATGTGCCGGGGATGGCGATGGTCGAGCGGCGGGAATGGGTGCGGCCCCTGACGGCGGGGCTGATGGCGGCGGTGGTCGGCTTCGCTTCTTCCTTCGCCGTGGTGCTGGAGGGCTTGCGGGCCATGGGGGCGAGCCCAGGGCAGGCGGCTTCCGGCCTGCTCGCCCTCTGCCTGGCCATGG
>JAYSCC010000492.1:0-2918 GCA_041915065.1 Zavarzinia sp. | reverse complement strand
AGCCGGCTTGGCCGCCCTGGCGCACTTCGTGATTGAACGAAAATCCTGATTTCGGCTTCGAGGATATGACAACGGTGACCATCAGCCCGCCGCTCACCCCCCTCCTGGACAAGGTCGCCGGGCCCGAGGATCTGCGTCTTCTCGAAGAGTCCCAACTGCCCCAGCTCGCCGCCGAACTGCGGGCCGAGACGATCGATGCCGTTTCCATCACCGGCGGGCATCTCGGTGCCGGGCTCGGCGTGGTCGAACTCACGGTGGCGCTCCATTACGTCTTCGACACGCCGCACGACCGGCTGATCTTCGACGTTGGCCACCAAGCCTACCCGCACAAGATCCTGACCCATCGCCGCGACCGCATCCGCACGCTGCGCCAGGGCGGTGGCCTGTCCGGCTTCACCAAGCGGGCGGAGAGCGAATACGACCCCTTCGGCGCCGCTCATTCCTCGACCTCGATCTCCGCCGGGCTCGGCATGGCGGTGGCGCGCGATCTTCAGGGCGGGCACAACAATGTGATCGCGGTGATCGGCGACGGCGCCATGTCGGCCGGCATGGCCTATGAGGCGATGAACAACGCGGGCTCGATAGGGAGCCGGCTGATCGTCATCCTGAACGACAACGACATGTCGATCGCGCCGCCCGTGGGCGCCATGAGCGCCTATCTGGCCCGTCTCATGTCGTCGCGGAGCTACGTCAACTTTCGCCAGGCGGCGAAGCAGATGATGCAGCGCTTCCCCGCGAGCTTCGAGCGCACGGCCAAGCGGGCCGAGGAATATGCCCGCGGCATGGCGTCCGGCGGCGGCACCCTGTTCGAGGAACTGGGCTTCTATTACGTCGGCCCGATCGACGGCCACAATTTCGAGCACCTGCTGCCCGTGCTGCGCAATGTGCGCGACACGGAGAAGGGTCCGATCCTGGTTCACGTGATGACCCAGAAGGGCAAGGGCTATCCCCCGGCCGAGGCCGCGGCGGACAAATACCACGGCGTCGCCCGTTTCGACGTCGCGACCGGCGCCCAGGTGAAGGCGAAGCCGAACGCCCCGCAATATACCCGCGTCTTTTCGGATACGCTGATCAAGCTCGCCGAGAAGGACGACAGGATCGTGGCGATCACCGGTGCCATGCCCTCCGGCACCGGGCTCGACCGTTTCGGGGAGCGTTTCCCCAAGCGCTGCTTCGATGTCGGCATCGCCGAGCAGCATGCCGTGACTTTCGCCGCCGGCATGGCCACCGAAGGCTTGAAGCCGGTTTGCGCCCTTTATTCGACCTTCCTGCAGCGCGGCTACGACCAGGTCGTGCACGACGTGGCGATCCAGAAGCTGCCGGTCCGCTTCGCGATCGACCGCGCCGGCCTGGTCGGCGCCGACGGTGCCACCCATGCCGGTTCCTTCGACCTCGCCTATCTCGGCTGCCTGCCCCATTTCGTGCTGATGGCACCCTCGGACGAGGCGGAACTGGCGCGCATGATCGCCACCTCGATGGCGATCGACGATGCGCCTTCTGCCTTCCGCTTCCCCCGGGGCGAGGGCGTCGGCGTCGAAATCCCGGCCGAGCCCGAAGTGCTCGAAGTCGGCAAAGGCCGCATCGTCCGCGAGGGCAGCCGTGTGGCCATCCTCTCCCTCGGCACCCGCCTCGGTGAAGCCCTGAAGGCGGCCGACGACCTCGCCGCCCGCGGCCTCTCGGTCACCGTGGCCGACGCTCGCTTCGCCAAGCCGATCGACGAAGCCCTGGTCGACCGCCTGGCGCGCGAGCACGAAATGCTGATCACCATCGAGGAAGGCTCGATCGGCGGCTTCGGCGCCTTCGTCCTGCACCACCTGGCCCATAGCGGCGCCCTCGACCGCGGCCTCAAGGTCCGCCCCATGGTCCTGCCCGACATCGCCGGACTCAACGCCCGCCACATCGTGGCCCAGGTGCTGGCCGCGCTGGGCGAGGGGGCGAAGGCGCTGCGGGCCTGACGGGCGCTCGCCTCTTGAAAAGTGCATGTGATGCACTAAGTTGATCGGGGAGGCGGAATGCCGACGATCGTCCAGATCGGAAATCTGAAGATTCAGGTTTTCGCCGACGATCACAATCCGCCGCATTTCCACATCGTGACGCCTGATCACGAAGTGTTGGTGCGGCTCGGGGATTTCGCCGTTCTCGCCGGTTCGATCGACCGGCGTAGCCTGGATATCGCCTTGTCCTGGGCGGCCGAGAACAGGGAGCGTTTGGACCATGAATGGCAGCGCCTCAACCAGCGCTGAGATCGTCTCGGTCGGTGGGCCGCTGCCGCGTCTCGTGCGGGTGGAAGCCCTGGACGGGCGCAAGCTCCGCGTCACCTTCCGTTCGGGCGAGATCCGGATCGTCGACCTCGCCCCGGTCCTGGCCAGCCGGCGGATCTATCTGCCGCTGCGGACCGATGATGCGCTGTTCCGGACGGTCGACGTGAACGAGGACGGCAATGCCGTCGGATGGGGGCCGGATCTCGACCTTTCGGCGCTCTGGCTCGCCCGGCTGCCGCCGGTCGACTTCGACAACGCCGATTTTCGCCATGCGATGGACCGCCTCGGCCTGTCGCTCGATGGCATGGCGGCGGCCCTCGGCGTCAGCCGCCGCCTCGTCGCCGACTATCGCAAGGAAAAGCCGATCCCCCGGCACATCGGGCTGGCGACGCGCTATCTGCTCGAACACGTCTGACATCGGCCGGAACGCCGATCCGCCCCGCCCTTCGACCCGTTGTGCCCCGGCCCGATTTTCGGGCCCGAGCCCGGAATTCTCATTGCCTGCACCGCAGGGCATCAGGCTCGACGACCGCGGTGCAACATGCGAGCCTGTTCCTGTGCAAAGTACCGTTTCGGATAGGCACGCAGGGTCTTTTCGGAGGGGGTGACGGCCGATGTACATTCGTTATGGCTACGAGATCACCCTGACCTGCCCGC
>JAYSCC010000491.1:0-2927 GCA_041915065.1 Zavarzinia sp. | reverse complement strand
AAGGCCCTGACCGAACAGGCGGGCAAGGTCTGGCACACCTCCAACATGTTCCGCATCCCGGGGCAGGAGCTGCTGGCCAAGCGCCTGACCGAGGTGACTTTCGCCGACTATGCCTTCTTCACCAACTCGGGTGCGGAAGCGGTCGAATGCGCGATCAAGACGGCGCGCAAATATCATTCCGCGACCGGCAATCCGGAGCGTTATCGCCTGATCACCTTCGAAGGCGCCTTCCACGGCCGCACCCTGGCGACCATCGCCGCCGCCGGCCAGAAGAAGCTGGTCGAAGGCTTCGGCCCGGTGATGGACGGTTTCGACCATGTCCCCTTCGGCGACATCGAGGCGGTGAAGGCGGCGATCGGGCCGCAGACCGCGGGCATCCTGTTCGAGCCGATCCAGGGCGAAGGCGGCATCAACCCGCTCTCCGACGCCAAGATGCGCGAGATCCGGGCGCTGTGCGACCAGCACGGTATCCTCCTGGTGCTGGACGAAGTCCAATGCGGCATGGGCCGGACCGGCAAGCTCTTTGCCCATGAATGGGCCGGCGTCACTCCGGACATCATGGCGGTGGCCAAGGCGATCGGCGGCGGCTTCCCCCTCGGCGCCTGCCTCGCCACCGAAAAGGCCGCGGTCGGCATGGTCGCCGGCACCCATGGCTCGACCTATGGCGGCAACCCGCTCGCCATGGCGGTCGGCAATGCCGTGCTCGACCTCATGCTGGCGCCGGACTTCCTGCCTCATGTGAACGCCATCGCCGGCCACCTGATGCAGGCGCTGGGCAGCGTCATCGACAGCCATCCGGACATCATCGAAGGCGTGCGCGGTCGCGGCCTGATGATCGGCCTCAAGGTGCGCGACGGTATCGAGAACAAGCGCCTGCTGGCCGCCATGCGCGCCGAGGGCCTGCTCGGGGTCGGCGGCGGCGAGAATACGATCCGCCTGCTGCCCCCGCTCAACATCACCGAAGTCGAAGTGGCGGAAGCCACCCGGCGCCTCGATTCCGCCTGTGCCGCCCTCGCGGCCGAGGTGAAGGCAGCATCATGACGGTTATCGGCCTTTCTCCCGCCCCCCGGCATTTCCTCGATCTCGACCTCCTCGACAAGGCGACGCTGCGCGGCATCCTCGACCGCGCCAAGAAGCTGAAGACCGCACGCCACGGCCTGCCCAAGGGCGTGCCCGACGCCGGCCGCCCGCTCGACGGCCGCATCCTGGCGATGATCTTCGAGAAACAGTCGACCCGGACCCGCGTCTCCTTCGAGGTCGGCATGCGCCAGCTCGGCGGCCAGACCCTGCTGCTGCTCGGCACCGAGCTCCAGCTCAACCGCGAAGAGACGATCGCCGATACCGCCCGCGTACTGTCGCGCTTCGTCGATGCCATCATGCTGCGCACTTCGGCCCATTCGAATCTGACCGAGATGGCGGAAGCGGCCACCGTGCCGGTGATCAACGGCCTGACCCGCTGGTCGCACCCGTGCCAGATCATGGCCGACATCATGACCTACGAGGAACATCGGGGTTCGATCGAAGGCCGTACCTTCGCCTGGCTCGGCGACGGCAACAATGTGGCGCGCAGCTTCATCCATGCCGCCGCCCGCTTCGACTTCAAGCTCCGCCTGGCCTGCCCGACGGAACTGGCGCCGCCGCGCGAGATCATGGATTGGGCCGCGGCCGAAGGCGCCGACGTCACCCTGACCACCGATGCCGATGCCGCGGCCGAAGGCGCCGATGCGGTGGTGACCGATACCTGGGTCTCCATGGGCGATACCGAGGCGGAACGCCGCCACAACCTGCTGGCGCCCTACCGGGTCGACACGCGGCGCATGGGGATCGCGGCCAAGGACGCGGTCTTCCTGCACTGCCTGCCGGCCCACCGGGGTGAGGAAGTGACCTCGGACGTGATCGACGGCCCGCAGTCCATCGTCTGGGACGAGGCGGAAAACCGCCTCCACGCCCAGAAGGGCATCCTGACCTGGTGCCTGGCGCAGTAACATCCTGTGCCATGCCCGGGCCTGCCCCGGGCATCCATGCGGACACCCGTGGTAACGAGTCGTTGTCGACGGTCGGGACGTACCCGGCCATGACGGCGGCATTGGTTTAGAGGCGTTGAACGGATGAACGACAATCAGCGTGGGCACGACCGGGTGTTGCCGTTCCAGATCGATGCCCTGGACGTGCGCGGGCGGATCGTGCGGCTCGGCCCGGTGGTCGACACCATCCTGTCGCGCCACGACTATCCCGAGGCCGTCTCGCGCCTGCTGGCGGAGATGATCGTGGTCGCCACGCTGCTCGGCAATTCGGTGAAATTCGACGGCAGCTTCACGGTGCAGACCAAGAGCGACGGGCCGCTCTCCCTCATGGTCTCGGATTTCGCCACGCCCGGCGCACTCCGCGGCTATGCCCAGTTCGATCCGGAGGCGGTCGCGGCGCTCGGGCCTTCGCCGTCGCTCGCCGCCCTGGTCGGCAAGGGCTATCTCGCCATGACCATCGACCAGGGGCCGGATACCGAGCGCTATCAGGGGATCGTGGCGCTGGACGGCGCCGATCTCGCGGTCTGCGCCGAAACCTATTTCCGTGATTCCGAGCAGATCCCGACCCTGGTCCGCCTGGCCGCGCGGCGCGCCTGGCCGGGTGGTCCCTGGCTCGCCGGCGGGTTGATGGTCCAGCACCTGCCGCACGGCAGCGCCGGCCCCCGGATCGATGCCGCCGGCCATCTGCCCGATGTCGCGGACGACGACCATTGGGCCAACGCCAAGGCCAAGGCCGCCAGCGTGACGGCGGACGAATTGGTCGGCCCCGACCTTCGTGCCGAGGAACTGGTTTGGCGCCTGTTCCACGAGGATGGTATCCGGGTCTATCCCCAGCTCGAGCTGGCGGTTGGCTGCCGTTGCTCGCGCGAGCATATCGCCTCCGTGCTCGCCCGATTTTCGCCC
>JAYSCC010000490.1:0-2930 GCA_041915065.1 Zavarzinia sp. | reverse complement strand
TGGTCCCAGCGCGTGCGATCCTGATCCGCCAGAAGGACGAGATCGCCCGCCGCGTCGACGCGCGCGGCGCGCCTCGATTCATGCAGCAGCATCAGGGCGAGAAGGCCCCGCACCTCCGGCGCGTCGAGCAGTCCGACGACGAGCCGCCCGAGCCGCAGCGCCTCGGTGCAGAGGTCGGCTCGGACCAAGGATTCCCCGCCGCTGGCGGCATAGCCCTCGTTGAAGACCAGGTAGATCACCTTGAGCACCGCCCGGAGGCGCCCCGGCAAATCGCCGAGCGCGGGCGTCTCGTAGGGAATTCGTGCCTCGCGGATCTTCGCCTTGGCCCGCACGATGCGCTGGCCGATCGTGGGCGCCGACACGAGATAGGCGCTTGCGATCTCCTCCGTTCCGAGGCCAGCGATCTCGCGGAGTGTCAGGGCGATCTGCGCGTCGGGCGGCAGTATCGGATGGCAGCAGGTGAAGATCAGCCGCAGTTGGTCGTCCTCTATGGCCTCGGCGGTATCGGGTGCCTGTGCCGGATCGGCGAGGACTGCCAGTTCCGGCAAGGCATCGGCAAGTCGCGCCGCCCGACGCCAGCGGTCGATCGTCTTGAAGCGGCCGGCCGAGACCAGCCAGCTATAGGGATTCGACGGAATCCCCTCCACGGGCCAGCGATCGGCGGCGGCGGCGAAGGCTTCGTGGAGCGCCTCCTCCGCCGCGTCGAAATCGCCGAGCAGCCGGACCAGGGTCGCGCGGACGCGGCGCGCCTCGGCCCGATAGAGGGTCTCGAGGGCGATATAGGCGCCCGGCTCGGTCACGCGATCGGGCGCGGCTTCGAATAGTCCGGCACCGGCCGAACCTCGATCGAGCCGAGCTTCGCGAAGGGAATCCCGGCCGCGATCTGCGCCGCGGCGTTGAGGTCCGGCGCTTCGATGACGACCAGGCCGCCCAGCATCTCCTTGGTTTCCATGAACGGTCCGTCGGTCGCGGACATATTGCCGTCTCGCACCTGTACCGTCATAGCCTCCTGGGGCATCGCCAGGGCCTGGGCGAAGACCAGCTGGCCGTTCGCCTTCATGGCCTGGTCGTGTGCCCCGGCCGCCGCCAGCACCGCGTTCGACTCGGCGCTGCCGTCGAAGACCTTCTTGGGATCGAAATAGATCAGGCAGACATAGCGCATCGGGGTTCGCTCCTTCCGGATACCAGTGTCGCCTCGTTGTCGACCCGGCCGCGCAGGATTCGACAGGGTCGAGAAAAATTTTTCGCCGCCGGTCGAAAATGCGACCCGGCCGGCGACCACTGGCGGAGTCGAAACTTCCAAGGAGCCGAGCCATGCCCCCCGAACCCAGATTCCGGTCGTCCTGCACCTGCGGAACCGTCTTGCTCGAAACTTCAGGCCCGCCGATCGCGGCGGTCGTCTGCCACTGCCGAGACTGTCGCGCCGCCGCCGAGCAGATCGAAAGGCTGCCGAACGCCTCGCCTGTCCGTGAGCCGGCCGGCGGCACGACCTTCCTGGTCTTCCGAAAGGACCGCATGGTGCAGGCCCAGGGTGCCGGACGGCTGCACGGGATGAAGCTCAGGCCGTCGTCGCCGACCACGCGATACCTGGCGGCCTGCTGCAACACGATGATGTATCTCGGTTTCGACGATTCGAAACATTGGGTGTCGATGAACCGCGATCGGTTCCACGGCGACGTGCCGGCGGCGCAGATGCGGATCTGCACCGGATCCGGGCGGGGCGAAACCGTGCCGTCGGACCTGCCCCGCCACCGGGGCTACCCGATAGGTTTCATCGCGAGACTGGTATGGGCCGGCATCGTCAGGCGCGCCGGACGATAGCCCGCCGCGCCGCAAATCCTGCGCTTTCCGCGACTCTACAGCCGGCCGCCGAGGGCGGCGCTGCCGACGCGGAAGAGGCGCCGCAGGGGGCGCGGTGGCACGGGGGCGAAGGGGTCGTGCCCCTGCCCGGCCAGATCCTTCAACCAGCCGCGCGCGACGGCGACGGGCAGGAGTGCGGCCCGCGCCTGCCGCGGCAAGTTCCGGGCTTCTTCTGCGGCTTCGTCGAGATGTTCGGTGGCGTGGCCGGCCAAGTCGCCGACCAGTGCTTTGAGCCCGGGCGACGGCTGGCCCGCGAAGACATCCTCGGCCTCGACACCGTGGCGCGCCAAGTGGTCCGCCGGGAGATAGAGGCGCCGGCTACCGGCATGGAAGGGTAGCGCGCGGAGGAGCCCGGCCAGGCCGTAGCCGATGCCGGCGCCGTGGGCGGCCGCCCTGCCCTGCTCCCCCGTTCCCAGGGCCGCGAGCGCCAGTTCGATCAGTGCGGCCGAAGCGCCGTCGAGATAGGTCGAAAGGCTGGCCAGGGTCGGCGGCGGCTGGTCGTCGAGATCCAGTTCGCGGGCATCGAGCAGGCGCTCGAAGGCGTCGAGGGGAAGCTCGAAATCGGCGATCGCCTTGGCCAGCGGCTGTACCACTTCGTGAGCACGCGGCGTCTTGCCGGCGGCGATCTCGGCCAGGGCGTCGCGCCACCATTGCAGGCGGATCTGGCCGATCATGGCGTCAGAGACGATTTCCCGGATGCGCGCGACTTCGAAATTGAAGGCATAGAGCGCAAACAGCGCCTCCCGCCGCTCCGGGGGCGCGAAGAGCACGGTCAGGAAACGGTCCGGATCATGATCGCGGACGAATTCCGCCAGGCTCGCCACTTCAGGCGACCGGCACCAGGGCGGCGGCCACCAGCCGGCCTTCGGCCGCCAGCACGTTGTAGGTGCGGCAGGCCGCGCCCGTATCCATCACGTCGAAGCGAAGCCCGGCCGCCTTCAGCGCCTCGCGCACCGGCTTCGGCGGCAGGGCGAAGGTCTTGCCACTGCCGATCAGCAGGAATTCGAAATCGTCCCGCACTTCCAGTAAGGGCTCCACCGTCACCTGGCCGAGGTCGGCGACCGGCCAGG
>JAYSCC010000489.1:0-2931 GCA_041915065.1 Zavarzinia sp. | reverse complement strand
CCACCTCCGCTCGACATTCCCCTGTTGCGCATGACCATGGGCACGAACGGCGACCTGATCCGCGCGTTGGCGGCAGGTCCGGCGCCCGCCCTGGTCGTCGAAGGCTTCGGCCGAGGCAATGTCCCGGCCGATGCCGGCGCGGCGCTTCGCGAGGCGATCGCCCTTGGCAAGACGGTGGTGATCGCCAGCCGCTGCCCGGCAGGTGCCGTCGCCCCGACCTATGGCAATGCGGGCGGCGGCGCCGACCTCGCCGCGGCCGGCGCCCTCTTCGCCGGCGATCTCGCCGGCAACAAGGTCCGGCTCCTGCTCGGCCTTCTGTTCGCCATGCCCATCCCTTCGGCCCTGCGCGAGACCCATCTCCGCGCCCTGGCCGATTGACCTCTCCCGGAGTGATCCATGACCGCCTTCACCCCGACTGTCCCAGCCCCTTCTTGCGACCGGCGGGATTTCATCGAGACCATGGCCAGGGCCGCGACCGGCGTCGGTATCGTCACCACCGACGGCCCGGCCGGCCGTTTCGGCCTCACGGTCAATTCGATGGCTTCCGTCTCGGCCGATCCGCCCATGGTACTGGCCTGCGTGCGGGCGGCGAGCCCGGCTGCCGCGGCGATCCGGGCCAACGCGGCCTTCGGCCTCAATCTGCTGGAGGCCGGCAGTGTCGAGACCGCCGACTGTTTCGCCGGCCGCGCCGGCAGGACCGAGGCCTTCGACTTCGCCTGCGCCGAATGGGAAACCGCGGGCGGGCCGGCGCCCCTGCTGAAGGGGGCTCTGGCCGCCTTCTCATGCCGGCTGGAGCATGCCGTCGAAGCCGGCAGTCACCTGATCTTCATCGGCCTCGTGCTGGCGACGCGCCAGAGCGGCGGCCCCGCGCTCCTCTATGTCGATCGCCGTTACGGCAAGCCGGCGTGACGGCTCGAGCGACATGAGCCTGGGCAGGGGGGCGCCGCTTCAGGCCATGGCGATCACGACCGCGCTTCGGCTTCCATCTCCTTCATGTCGAGGAAGCGGTCGCCGATGCGGGGATGCAGACGGCCTCCGTCCGACGCCGCGATCGCGATCAGGATTTCGTCTGGCGCCGGAGCGTCCTGGATGGCGAGAGTACCGGTCAGGAAATGCGAACGCTTGCCCACTTCCGACTTGTGCGTCATTGGCACGGACAGGGTGGCGCCCGGGCCGCCACGGGTATTGGTGAAGGAGAGATAGGTAGAGCCGAGAACGGCGTTCCTGAAGTAATTGCCGAAGCGCAGGGTATGGATCAGTGCCGAACCATGCTCGATCTCGCCCGCGGTGCCGACCATGGCCCCCTTGCCGTAGGCCTCCACTGCCTCGGGCGGGATCAGGGCGGTCAACCGGGCGACCATCGCCTCTCCCAGCTTCGGCGCCAGGGCCAGGATCTCCGGCCGCAGGTCCTCGACGAAGCCGCGCCCGGCCCAGGGATTGGTCAGCACGGCAGCGACCGTGACCGCCTTGACCGGCTTCTGGCCCGCCTTACCACCCTCGATGAAAACTTCCTCGACCTGGGCGACGATCTTTCTCAGCACGGCTTCCATGGCTCCCGCTTCCGCTTTTGATGGAGTCTTCTGCTTAAACGGCACCGCCCGCCCGTTCTTCCTGCGAATCGAAGGAAATTGTGTCGCCAATTTCCGCCTGATCGATGATATGGAGGATGGCCATCCTGTGTTTCGATGGAATCGCGCCATCGAATACAGGAAGCCTTCCGTGGGTACAGAGGATCCGAACACCGCCGTGAGTTACAGCGCGCAGTTTCGCAATCTCAGGGACATTGCGAGCCTGATCAACGCCTCGAGCGACCTCGACACGATCCTGCGCCAGATGGTGCGCGCGGTCTGTCGGCATACCCTGTGGTCGATGGGCGGCATCATGAGTATCGACCGCGTCGACGGCTGCGCCCAGGTGATCGCCCGCCACGATCCCACCCTGATCGAAGGCACCTATGAGAACGTCTGGGCCCTGACCTCCAGCCCCAGCCTGAAAGCCCTCGAGAGGAACGAGGCCGTGGTCATCCCCGATGCCGTGGCCGCCACCGAATATCCCGGTTACCAGCGGGACGCGGTAAAGCGGGGCTATCGCACGGTCGCCGTGCTGCCCATGGGCTGCACCGACGCCCAAGGCCGGGACATGGTGCTCTCGGTCCAGTCGCTGACCGTCGCCGACGTCTCGGCCGACGATCTCGCCTTCCTGCAGACCATCGTCCATCTGGGCGCGATCGCGGTCGAGAAGGCGGCACGGATCAACAAGGAGCGGCAGTTCGCAGAACGCCTGAGCGCGGTGATCGACGCCCATTCCGGCCTGATGGCACAAGTCCTGTCCAATGGTTCGATCGCCTCGGCCGTCGCCAAGATCGAGACTCTGCTGCCCCAGCCCTGCGCCGTCGTCGATTTGACCGCCCATGCCGTCGACGCCGGCCGCTGCCCCCGGCCCGACCTGGTCGACGACGAATCCTGGCGCAATGCCGTCGGCAGCGTCTTCGCCCGCCAGTTCGTCGAAGTGGCACGGGCGGCGGCCCAGCGGCCCGGCCCCGTCATGCGCGAAATGGCCTTCGACCTGCCCTGCATCCCTTTCAAGACCCGCGCCATGGTCGAACCCCTGGTGGTCGATGACGAAGCGGTCGGCGCCCTCGTTCTCTTTCCCACCGCGGAAGATTTCTCCGATCTCGACCATCTGCTGCTGGGCAGCGCCAAATTCGCCCTCAGCGTCCAGATGATGCGCTCCTACATCCGCTTCACCAGCGATGCCCGGACGCTCAACGATCTCTTCGCCGAATTCCTGACCGGCGAGATCCGCGACGGTGAAGATCTCCTGCGCCGCGCCCAGCGGCTGGACATCAATCTCCGCCTGCCGGCCCGCCTGATCGTCGTCGCCTTTCCGAACGGATTGGAGGGGCTGGCGGCGCCCGCCCCGGAACTGCAC
>JAYSCC010000488.1:0-2945 GCA_041915065.1 Zavarzinia sp. | reverse complement strand
CCGATCACGGTCGGCGTGACGCTCGCCGCCGCGATGAGCCTGGTGCAGGCGATCGTCGGGGCCGAGGAAGTCTATTTCGACGCCGCCATCTCGCTCGTCTTCCTGCTCCTGGTCGGGCGCTTCCTGGATCAGCGCGCCCGCGGCCGGGCCCGTGCCGCGGCGACCCATCTGCTCTCCCTCGCGGTGACCGAGGTGACGCGCGTCACGGCGGAAGGGCGGACCGAATTCGTGCCGATCGAGGCGGTGCGCCCGGGCGACCACCTGCTGGTCGCCGCCGGCGCCAAGCTGCCGGTCGACGGTATCGTCTATGCCGGCCGCTCGGCCCTCGACACCAGCACCCTGACCGGCGAGAGCGTGCCCGCTACCGTCGGCGTCGGTGATCAGGTCTTCGCCGGCACCATCAACACGGGCGGCGCCCTGACCATCGAAGCCAAGGCGGTCGGCCCCGATACCGTGCTGGCCGAAATCGTGCGTTGCATGGAAGCGGCGGAGCAGGGCCGGGCGCGCTATGTCGTGCTGGCCGATCGCCTGGCCAAGCTTTATGTCCCGGTCGTTCACGGCCTCGCCCTGATCACCTTCCTCGGCTGGTGGGTCTGGCCGATGCATGCCGACTGGACGGTGGCGCTGCTCAATGCCGTCGCCGTGCTGATCATCACCTGCCCCTGCGCGCTGGCGATTGCCGTGCCGGCGGTCCAGGTCACCGCCTCGGGCCGCTTGTTCAAACGCGGTATCCTGCTGAAGAGCGCCACCGCGCTGGAACGCCTGGCCGAGGTCGACACGATCGTCTTCGACAAGACCGGCACGCTGACCGAAGGCCGCCCAGAACTGGTCGACGCGGCCAAGGTTCCCGCCGCCGCCCTGACCCTGGCGAGCGGGCTCGCCGCCGCCAGCCGCCATCCGTTGTGCCAGGCCCTGCGCCGGGCCGCGGGCGACGTGCCGGCGCTGACCGGCGTCGTCGAGATGCCGGGCGACGGGCTCGAGGCGACGGTCGACGGCCGCCTGGTCCGCCTCGGCCGGCGCGATTTCGCCGCCCCCCAGGCGCCGGAGATCGACGACGGTGCCGCCGAAATGTGGCTGGCGGGCGAGGGGCGGGAGCCGGTTCGCCTGGCCTTCCGTGACGCCCCGCGCGCCGATGCCGCTTCGGTCGTCGCCGCGGTGAAGCGGCGCGGCTACCGCGTCGCTCTGCTGTCTGGTGATCGGCCGGCCGCGGTCGCCGCCCTGGCCGATCAGCTCGGCATCACCGAATGGCGCGCTGCCCAGCGACCGACCGACAAGGTCGCCGCGATCGAGGCCCTGAAGGCCGAGGGCGCTCGCGTCCTCATGGTCGGCGACGGCATCAACGATGCGCCCTCGCTGGCCGCCGCTCATGCCTCCATGGCGCCTTCCGCCGCGGCGGACATCAGCCGCACCACGGCCGACGTGATCTTCCAGGGCGCCGGGCTCGACGCCGTGCCGGCCACGCTCGACGTGTCCCACCGCGCCCAGCGCCTGGTGGTTCAGAATCTGGTGATTTCTCTCGTCTACAATGCCACCCTGGTGCCGCTCGCCGTGATCGGCTTGGTGACGCCGCTGATCGCCGCGGTGGCGATGTCGGCGTCGTCGCTGACCGTCATTCTGAACGCTCTGCGCCTCGGCCGCGCGGGCAAGGGGACGCAGACATGGACATCCTGATCTTCCTGCTGCCCACGGCTCTCCTGATGGGTCTGGTCGGCCTCGCCGCCTTCCTCTGGGCGATGAAGACCGGCCAATTCGACGATCTCGAAGGCGATGCCGCCCGCATCCTCTACGACGACGACGCACCGACCCCGGCCGGCGGCCCCGAAGGCAAGAAGGCCTGAAAACCGTCTTCAGGAATTCTGAAGCCGCACTTGTCTGATCGGCCTCGCCCGGCTAATCAAGCCGGGCAAGGTGGAGGTCGGCATGGTGGCGGTGCGGTCTGACGGCGGGGTTGGGGCATGAGCGGCCCGCTGGATGCCTATGCCGCCCTTGTCGCCGAAGGCACGGTCGAATCCGATCCGGCCCAGCGCCTGGCGATCGAAAAGCTCGAAATTCTGCATCAGCGCCTGGCGCTCTGGACCCCGCCCGAGGCGCGGGCCGCCCGCGGCTTGTTCGGCTGGCTGACGGGGACGCGCCGGAGCCACGAGGAACCGCCCCAGGGCCTCTATCTCTACGGCGGTGTCGGGCGTGGCAAATCCATGCTGATGGATCTGTTCTTCCGCGGCGCGCCCGTCGAGAAGAAGCGTCGCGTGCATTTCCATGCCTTCATGCAGGAGGTCCACGCCGCGATCAATGCCCATCGCCGCCTCTCGGACGCGGAGCGGGCAAAGCGGGGCGGTGACGATCCGATTCCCGTGGTGGCGCGCGACATAGCGGGCGAGGCGCGCCTGCTCTGCTTCGACGAATTTCAGGTCACCGATGTCGCCGATGCCATGATCCTGAGCCGGTTGTTCCACGTCATGTGGCAGGAACAGGTGGTGGTGGTCGCGACCTCCAACCGGGCGCCGCGCGAGCTTTACATGGGCGGGCTCAACCGCCAGCTCTTCATCCCCTTCATCGACGAGCTGGAGGCGACGCTGGACGTCCTCCATCTCGACGGCGCCCGGGATTGGCGCCTGGCCCGGCTGGCCGGCCACCGGGTCTATTTCGCCCCCCTGGGGGCGGAGGCACGGGCGGCGCTCGACGATGCCTTCCTGGACCTGACCCGGGGCGCGGCGCCGGCGCCCTGCGCCCTCGACGTCCAGGGCCGCAGCGTGGTCATTCCCAAGGCCGCCTATGGCGTCGCCCGGGCCAGTTTCAACGATCTCTGCGCCGCCGCCCTCGGCCCCGCCGACTATCTGGCGATTTCGCGGGCCTTCCACACCCTGGTGCTGGACGACATTCCCTATCTGACGCCCGAGAAGCGGAACGAGGCGAAACGCTTCGTCACCCTGGTCGACGCCCTCTAC
>JAYSCC010000487.1:0-2947 GCA_041915065.1 Zavarzinia sp. | reverse complement strand
AAACCGCGCCGGCACCCCAGCCGCTGGGCGAGATGCCGCTGGTCGAGATCATGCCGGCCTTTGTCGTCCCGGCGCCTGCTGCCGGCGAAACCGCAGGCACACCCGAAACCGTCGAAGCCGAGGCGCACGCCCGCCCCCGCTTCCGCCCGCGCCGCTCCTACAAGATCCAGGAAGTGATCAAGCGCCGGCAGATCATGCTGGTGCAGGTCGTCAAGGAAGAGCGCGGCAACAAGGGTGCGGCGCTGACCACCTATCTCTCGCTCGCCGGCCGCTACTGCGTGCTGATGCCGAACAGCCCGCGTGGCGGCGGCATTTCGCGCAAGATCCAGAACCCGGCCGACCGCAAGCGCCTGAAGTCGATCACTTCGGAGCTCGAAGTGCCGAAGGGCATGAGCGTGATCGTCCGTACCGCCGGCCTGAACCGCACCAAGCCCGAGATCAAGCGCGACTACGAATACCTGCTGCGCATGTGGGATTCGGTGCGTGATCTCACCCTGAAGTCGGCAGCGCCGGCCCTCGTCTACGAGGAAGGCAATCTGATCAAGCGGGCGATCCGCGACCTCTATTCGAAGGACATCGAGGAAATCCTGGTCGACGGCGAGGAAGGCTACCGCCAGGCCAAGGATTTCATGCGCATGCTGATCCCGAGCCACGCCAAGAACGTGCAGCTCTACCGTGACCGCGTGCCGCTGTTCCACAAGGCCCAGGTCGAGAACCAGCTCGACCAGATGTTCAACCCGACCGTTCACCTGCGCTCGGGCGGCTATATCGTGATCAACCCGACCGAGGCGCTGGTCTCGATCGACGTCAACTCGGGCCGCGCCACGCGCGAGCACAATATCGAGGAGACGGCGACCAAGACCAACCTCGAAGCGGCGGAAGAGATCGCCCGCCAGCTTCGCCTGCGCGACCTCGCCGGCCTCGTGGTCATCGACTTCATCGACATGGAAGACCAGCGGAACGCCCGCTCGGTCGAACGCAAGATGAAGGACTGCCTGAAGACCGACCGCGCCCGCATCCAGATCGGCCGGATCTCGCCCTTCGGCCTGCTGGAAATGTCGCGTCAGCGCCTGCGCCCCAGCCTGCTCGAAGCCTCGACCGTGACCTGCCCGCATTGCCGCGGCATCGGCCTGGTGCGCTCGACCGAGTCGACGGCGCTCCATGTGCTGCGTGGGATCGAGGACGAGGGCATGCGCGAGCGCGCCTCGAAGATCGCGGTCAAGGTGCCGGAGGCGATCGCCCTTTATCTGTTCAACCACAAGCGTGACGCCCTTCGCTCGCTCGAAGAGCGTTACGACTTCAAGATCCTGCTCGAACTCGACGACACGCTGATCGCCCCCGAATTCCGCATCGAACGGTTGGCCAACCGCTCGACCCCGGTGCCGGAACAGGTGCAGGCCGTGCGTTCGGGCGTCTTCCCGATGCCCGACCTCGAAGAGGAGGAAGTCGAAGAGGCCGCCGAAGCCGAGGTCGAAGAGACCGAGGCCGAAGCCGAGGGCAACGGCGAGGCCGCGGGCGATACCGACGCCGATCGCCGCCGCAAGCGCCGCCGCCGCCGCCGCCGCAACGGCCGCGACCGTGACGGCGAAGAGTCGGCGCGTGAGGACGGCGAGGCCGAGGAAGGCGCCGAACCGGCCGAAGCCGGCGAAGTTCCCGCCCCCGAGGCCGAGGGCGAAGGCGAAGAATCCGGCGAGGCCGAGGGCGAAGCCGACGCCGAGGCTGGCGATGCGGGTGACGACGGCCAGCGCCGCCGCCGCCGCCGTGGCCGCCGTGGCGGTCGCCGCCGTCGTGGCGAGGGCGAAGAAGGCGCCGCGGGCGACGAGACCGAAGGCAGCGCCGAGGCTCCGGCCGAAGCCGAAGCCGGCGTCACCGTGATCGCCATCGAAGACGGCGCACCGGCGCCTGCCACCGAAGGCGAAGCCAGCGCCCCCGAGAGCGTTGCTCCTGAGAGCGTTGCCCCCGAGGCCATTGTTCCCGAAGCCGTCGCCGAAACTGCGCCCGCCGTGGTGGAAGCCGTGGCACCGCCGGAAACGCCCGCCGAAGTGCCGGTCGCGGCCCCTGAAGCGGCCCCCGTGGCCGAAGAAGCCGTTCCCTTCCCCGAGGCGGCGACTCCCGAGGTCGCCGGTGCCGACGATGCCCCGGCGCCCGAAGCCGTCGCCCTGGGCGAGGCGGAACCCGAGAACAAGCCGGTCGAGACCATCGTAGGCGGTGCCGCCCTCGATCCCGACGCGCCCAAGCCGCCGCCACGTCGCGGCTGGTGGCAGCGCCGCTTCGGCAACTGACGCCGGATTTCGGCGGGGACCACGCTGCCTGTGGCGCCCCGCCGAATTATGCTAAGCTCCGCGCCGGGAGCTGGGGGCATCATCGGAGAGTCTGACTTGCAGTCGTCGCCTGCCACCCGCTGGTCCGCCCTTTCGGGGACATTCTCCCTCTTCCGCCGCCTGACCGCCTGGTTCGCCTGCCTGCTTCTGGCCACGACCGCCGTGATGCCCGCCGCAGTCGCGCAGCAGGCCAGGCCGCGCGCGCTTCAACTGATCCGCGACGCCGAGGTTGAAGCCTATGTCCGCGCCATGGCAGCGCCAATCTTCAAAGCGGCGGGTCTGGAGGATTCAGCCGTCCGCATCATCCTGATCGAGGATTCGACGCTGAACGCCTTCGTCGCCGGGGGCCAGAATCTGTTCCTGAATACCGGCACTCTGCTCGCGGTGACGACGCCGGAACAATTGATGGGCGTGATCGCCCACGAGACCGGCCACATCGCCGGCGGCCACCTGGTGCGCAGCACCGATGCCCTTCGCAACGCCTCGATCCAGCAGATCATCGCGACCGTGCTGGGCGCCATCGCCATCCTCAGCGGCGGCGGCGAGGCCGGTGCCGCGATCATGACCGGCGGTTCGCAGGTCGCCGTGCGCAGCCTGCTGCAATATTCCAGGACCCAGGAATCGAC
>JAYSCC010000486.1:0-2950 GCA_041915065.1 Zavarzinia sp. | reverse complement strand
GCCTGGAACATCGACCGACTGCCGACGCTGAACGGCCGCACCGCCGTGGTCACCGGCGCCAACCGCGGCCTCGGCTTCGAGACCGCCCGCGGCCTGGCCGCCCGGGAGGCGCGCGTGATCATCGCCTGCCGCGACCCGGCCCGCGCCGCCGAGACGGTCGGCTGCCTGATCGCCGAATTCCCGGAAGCGCGGATCGAGACCGTCGCCCTGACGCTGGACGACCTCGCCTCGGTCCGGGCTTGCGCTGCTGAACTGGCGGAGCGCCTGGAGGCGATCGACCTGCTGATCTGCAATGCCGGCGTCTTCGGCATCGACCATGGCTATACCAAGGACGGCTTCGAATGGCATTTCGGCGCCAATTGCCTGGGCCATTACGTCTTGACCCTCGGCCTCCTGCCCCTGCTGGCCAAGGGGCGGGACGCCCGCGTGGTCACCGTGACCAGCGCCATGTACCGCAAGGGCAAGCTCGATTACGCCGATCTCGACTGGCGGCGCCGGCCCTATTCCAAGTGGCAGGCTTACGCCGATTCGAAGCTCGGCAACCTCCTGCTCGCCGAAGAACTTCAGCGCCGGATCGACGCGGCCGGCCTGCCGGTCAAAAGCCTGCTGGCCCACCCCGGCTATGCCGCGACCAATTCGGCCTGGGGCGGCCGTTCGATGAAGCCGACCTTGCTGGAAACGGCGATGCTCGCCCTCGGCAATGCCTTGATGGCGCAGTCGCCCGCCATGGGGGCAGCCCCCAGCCTCCTGGCCGCGACCGATCCGGCGGCGCGGGGCGGCGACCTCTACGGCCCGACCAAGCTCGGCGGGATGCGCGGCGAGCCCGCCAAGGCCGCCAAGAAAATCACGCCGGATCCGGCCGGCGCCGCGCATCTCTGGCAGGTCGCGGCCGAACTGACCGGCACCGACTGGGGGTTCCCGCAAGCCGCCTGATCTGCTCAAGTCGGGGCAGAAGAGGACCTGCCCCGACATGACCGACCTGCCCGTCACCATCGCCGACATTCGCGCCGCCGCCGCCGCCCTGGCCGGCCAGGTGGTCGAGACGCCCTGCGCCGAGGCGCGCACGCTTTCGCAGATCACCGGGGCGCAATTGTTCCTGAAATTCGAGAACCAGCAGTTCACCGCCTCCTTCAAGGACCGCGGCGCCTGCAACAAATTGCAGAGCCTGAGTGCCGCGGAACGCAAGGCCGGGGTGATCGCCATGTCGGCCGGCAACCATGCCCAGGGCGTCGCCTATCACGCCGCCCGCCTCGGCATTCCGGCGACCATCGTGATGCCGCGGACGACGCCTTTCGTCAAAGTACGCCAGACCCGCGATCACGGCGCCCGCGTGGTGCTGGAAGGCGAGATGCTGGCCGGTGCCTTCGCCGCGGCGGAGCGGATCGCGGCGGAAGAAGGCCTGGTCATGATCCACCCCTTCGACGATCCGGCGATCATCGCGGGCCAAGGCACCGTCGGCCTCGAAATGCTGGCGGAAGTGCCGGATCTCGACTGCCTGGTGGTGCCGATCGGCGGCGGCGGGTTGATCAGCGGCATCGCCGTGGCGGCCAAGGCACTGAAGCCGGGGATCGAGGTGATCGGGGTCGAAGCCGCCCTCTATCCCTCGATGTACAACGTGCTAAAGGGCGAAGCGGGCCAATGCGGCGGCATGACCATCGCCGAAGGCATCGCGGTCAAGGAAGCGGGGCAGATCACCCGGGCGATCGCCCGCGAGCTGGTCGACGACATCCTGCTGGTCACGGAGGCGGAGCTCGAACGGGCGATCGGCCTTCTGCTCGCGATCGAGAAGACGGTGGTCGAAGGCGCCGGCGCCGCCGGCCTCGCCGCCGTGCTGGCCCACCCTGCCCGTTTCGCCGGCAAGCGCTGCGGCCTCGTGCTCTCGGGCGGCAATATCGATCTCCGCCTGCTCGGCGAAGTGATCCGCCGCAACCTGGTGCGCGAAGGCAGGATCGCCGGGCTCCGCGTGCAGATCTCGGACAGCCCGGGCACGCTCGCCACCATCGCCAGCCTGATCGGCGAGGGCGGCGGCAATATCCTCGAAGTGAACCACCAGCGCCTGTTCCTCGACGTCCCCGTGAAGAACGCCGATCTCGACCTGGTGATCGAAACCCGCGACGCCCAGCATCTCGCCGACATCGTCGCCCGCATCACCGCCGCCGGCTATCCGGTCCGCCAGTTGCGCCCGAGCGGTGCCGAAGGGTGACTATCATGAGTGGAAAGGGCACGGCTCGATAGGGCTGATCGAAAAACTGGCGATTTGCTGACGCTGGCGGTGAATTTGGTGCCTGGCAGGCGGCTTGGCCCGCCAGACTTCCGGGATCTTTCCCTCCTTGAGTGCGGCCTTCTCCTCGTCGGTATCGCACTGGCGCGGGACAGCGATGATCGAGGCTGCGACGATCTGGCCCGACATGGCCAGATAGCCGTTACCCTTCAGCCAGGTATCAAAGTCGGCGCAGGAATCCGGCTGGCCCATGACGCCTCCGTCCTGACCACAAGCATAGGGAATCATGAAACCGGTCAGGTGGCTTGGGCTTTTAGAGGCGTCCGGTCCGCGGAAAATCGCTCATCAGATTACCCTCGTCATCAAATTCGGTTACGGCATGCATTCGGCGGGAACATATTGCTTCATATTTTCTGGAGGCGATGCCGGGTGCTGCGTGTCGGCATAGAGGTTTCCTGTAAACCGTCGAAATCCCCGCATTTCGCACGCATGAATACATGCAATGGCAATTTCCATTTGAGCTTGGGCTGGCATGAAGGAGTACTCGCCGCTATAGCAAGTAACGTCCTGCCCATTTACCGGATTATGCATTGGAAAAGCGTCCCGATAGCTGCATCCGGCGACCGCCATGACAACGGCAGTCGCTACCGAGGGAACCAAGAAGAAACCCCGTTGACCCATGACGCCCCCCAGCCTTTCCACAAACATAGGGAAGCACGAAACCGGTCA
>JAYSCC010000485.1:0-2954 GCA_041915065.1 Zavarzinia sp. | reverse complement strand
GCCCGCTGGCGCTGGGTGGCGGGCAGGAATACGGCCGCCGCCCTGGCACGGAAAATCTGGCCGGCATCGCCGGTTTCGGCGCGGCGGCGAAGTTCGCGGGCGAAATGCCCGAACTCGCCCCGCTGCGCGATCGGATCGAGCGCGAGGTGCTGGCCGCGGTGCCGGGCGCCCGGGTCTTCGGCGCGGGCACGGCCCGGCTCGACAATACCTCCTGCCTGGGTTTGACCGACGTCAAGGCGGAGACCCAGGTGATGGCGATGGACTTGGCCGGGGTCTCGATCGGGGCGGGTGCCGCCTGCTCCTCCGGCAAGGTCCGGCCGAGCCCGGTGCTGATCGCCATGGGCGAGGATGAGGCGACGGCGCGCAGCGCCATTCGGATCAGTCTCGGCTGGGCTACCAAGGTCGGCGATGTCGACCGTTTCCTGGCCGCTTATATCGAGTTTGCGGGTCGTGCGCTGGCAGCGCGGGCCGCGTCACGGAAGGAATTCAACCATGGCTGACGGCACCGGCGAGACGGTCGCGGCGGAATCCCGCCCGAATATTCACCTGCCGATCTATCTGGACTATCAGGCGACCACGCCGCTCGACCCGCGCGTGCTCGATGCCATGATGCCCTATTTCACCGGCAAGTTCGGCAATCCCCACAGCCGCAGCCATTCCTTCGGCTGGGAAGCCGAGGAAGCGGTCGAAGCGGCGCGCGAAGAAGTGGCCAAGCTGATCGGCGCCGACCCGCGCGAGGTGATCTTCACCTCCGGCGCCACGGAATCGAACAACTTGGCGATCAAAGGCGTCGCCCAGTTCAACAAGGACCGGCGGAACGAGATCGTCACCGTGGTGACCGAGCACAAATGCGTGCTCGACACCTGCCGCCACCTGGAACAGGAAGGTTTCAAGGTCACTTATCTGCCGGTTCAGCAGAACGGCCTGATCGACCTCGACGAACTGCGCGCGGCAGTGACCGACAAGACCGTGCTGGTCTCGGTGATGGCGGTGAACAACGAGATCGGCGTCGTTCAGCCGCTCGCCGAAATCGCCAAGATCGCCCATGAGAAGGGCGCCTATTTCCACACCGACGCCGCTCAGGGCGTGGGCAAGATCCCGCTCGACGTCAACGCCATGGGGATCGACCTGATGTCGATCTCCGGCCACAAGATCTATGGCCCGAAGGGCATCGGCGCGCTCTTCGTGCGGCGCAAGCCCCGCGTCCGCCTGGTCGCTCAGATGAACGGCGGCGGGCAGGAGCGCGGTATGCGCTCCGGCACGCTGTCGCCCGCACTCTGCGTCGGCATCGGCGAGGCCTGCCGCATCGCCCGGGAAGAGATGACGGCCGACAACGAGCGGATCCGCCACCTGGCCCACAAGTTCTATGAGACGGTGAAGGCCAAGCTGCCGGACATCTATGTGAACGGCGACCTCGAACAGCGGATCCCGGGCAACCTCAACCTCTCCTTCGCCTATGTCGAGGGCGAGAGCCTGATCATGGGGATCAAGGACCTCGCGGTGTCGTCGGGTTCGGCCTGCACCTCGGCCTCGCTGGAGCCGTCCTATGTGCTCCGCGCCCTCGGCGTCGAGGAGGAACTGGCCCATACCTCGATCCGCTTCGGCTTCGGCCGTTTCACCACGGAAGCCGAGATCGACTATGCCGCCGACACGATCGTGAAGCGTGTCAGCAAGCTGCGTGAAATGAGCCCGCTCTGGGAAATGGTCCAGGAAGGCATCGACATCAAGTCGATCCAATGGGCCGACCACTGAGCGACGATATTTGAGGAGTTACAGCCATGGCCTATAGCGAAAAGCTGGTCGACCATTACGAAAACCCCCGCAACGTCGGCTCGCTCGACAAGAACGACGACAATGTGGGCACCGGCCTCGTGGGCGCGCCCGCCTGCGGCGACGTGATGAAGCTGCAGATCAAGGTCTCGCCCGAGGGCTTGATCGAAGACGCCAAGTTCAAGACCTTCGGCTGCGGTTCGGCGATCGCCTCGTCGAGCCTGGTGACCGAATGGGTGAAGGGCAAGACCCTGGACGAAGCGGCGACGATCAAGAACACCGACATCGCCCAGCACCTGGCGCTGCCGCCGGTGAAGATCCATTGCTCCGTCCTGGCGGAAGATGCCATCAAGGCGGCGATCGCCGACTACAAGGCCAAGCACGGCCAGTCGTAACGTAGTGTCGAGGGAGTAGGGATCATGGCGGCCCCCGCACGTCAGATCATGGAATTGACCGAACCGGCCGCGGCGCGGGTCAGAGAGCTGCTGTCCAAGCGCGGCAAGCCTTCGGCCGGTGTCCGCATCGGCGTCCGCACCGCCGGCTGTTCGGGCATGCAGTACACGCTCGAATATGCCGACGAGAAGGGCAAATACGACGAGGTCGTGGAAGACAAGGGCGTCACCATTCTGGTCGATCCCAAGGCGGTGATGTTTCTGATCGGCACCAAGATGGATTTCGAGACCGACAAGCTGAAATCCGGCTTCGTCTTCATCAACCCGAACGAGAAGGCCCGCTGCGGCTGCGGCGAGTCCTTCCACGTTTGAGGGTTGGTCAGGTCCGATGTCCGTCTCCGTAACACCGCCGGTTTCCTGCACCTCCTGCGGCGGCCAGATCCAGGATGCCATCTGCGGCGGCTGCAAGAGCCTGCAGCCGCCCGGCGTGATCGATCATTTCGCCCGCCTCGGCCTGGCCCGCGCCTTCGCGATCGATCCAGCGGCCCTGGAACGCGCCTATTTCCAGGCTCAGCGCCGTTTCCACCCGGACCGCTTCGCCGGCCGCGGGGCCAAGGAAAAGACTTTCTCCCTCCAGCACGCGACGCTGATCAACGAGGCTTACGAGACGCTGCGCGATCCGCTCGCCCGGGCGCGCTACCTCCTGGATCTCGAAGGCCGGCCGCTGCCCGGCGACGACGGGCGGACGATCGCCGATCCGGCCCTGCTGATGGAAGCCATGGAGTGGCGGGA
>JAYSCC010000484.1:0-2956 GCA_041915065.1 Zavarzinia sp. | reverse complement strand
CCATCGTGCCCTTCGGCGCTGGCACCTCGGTCGAGGGCCAGGTCCAGGCGGTGCAGGGCGGCGTCTCGATCGATCTTTCGGCCATGAAGCGCATCATCGCCGTCCGTCCGGACGACATGGACTGCACGGTCGAACCCGGGGTGACGCGGGTCGAGCTGAACGATTTCATCCGCGACCAGGGCCTGTTCTTCCCGGTCGATCCGGCGGGGGAGGCGACCTTCGGCGGCATGGCCTCGACCCGCGCCTCCGGCACCAATGCGGTCCGCTACGGCACCATGAAGGACATGGTGCTGTCGCTCCGTGCCGTGCTGCCGGACGGTTCGATCCTGAAGACCGGCCAGCGGGCCAAGAAATCCTCCGCCGGCTATGACCTGACCCGTCTCTTCATCGGCTCGGAAGGCACGCTCGGCGTCATCACCGAACTCAACCTGAAGCTGGCCGGCATTCCCGAGCAGGTTTCGGCCGCCACCTGTTCCTTCCCGGACATGGAGCGGGCGGTGCGCACCGTGGTCGAGATCCTGCACTGCGGCATCGCCATGTCGCGGATCGAGGTCGCCGACGAGGTCCAGCTCAAGGCGATCAATCTCTATTGCAAGACCGCCTTCCCCGAGCAGCCGATGCTGTTCCTAGAATTCGCCGGCAACGCCAAGGGTGTCGCGGCCGAGATCGAGATCGTGCGCGACCTCGCCCAAGCGAACGGCGGCAGCGATTTCCGTTGGGCCGCCAACGAGGAGGAGCGCCGCGCCCTCTGGCACGCGCGCTATATGGCGGTCGCCTCCTCGAAGCTGTTGAAGCCGGGCGCGCGCGGCATGTCGACCGATGTCTGCGTGCCGATCTCGCGCCTGGTCGAATGTATCACCGCGACCAAGGCGGATCTCGACCGTTGCTCCCTGCCGGCGCCCCTGGTCGGCCATGTCGGCGACGGCAATTTCCACCTCTACATCCTGTTCGATCCCGACGACCCCCGCGAGTCGGCGGAGGCGATGCGGATCAGCGAGGACCTGGCGGCCCGCGCCATCGCCATGGAAGGCACCTGCACGGGCGAACATGGTGTCGGCCTCGGCAAGCGGAAATTCATGGTCGAGGAATTGGGCGATCCCGCGGTCGCCACCATGCGGGCGATCAAATCGGCCCTCGATCCGCACAACCTGATGAACCCGGGGAAGATGCTGCCGTGAGTGCCAGGGGCGATCGCACGGCGGGCCTCCGCGGCTTCACCCTGTCGCCGCTCACCACCATGGTGGCGCGGCGGCTCGGCATCGGGCTGATCACCCTGTTCATGGTCTCGCTCGTCATCTTCTTCGGGGTCGAGCTGCTGCCGGGCGATTTCGCCGCTGCCGTGCTCGGCCAGTCCGGCACGCCGGAGACGGTCGCTGCCTTGCGGAACCGCCTCGGCCTCGACCTGCCGGCCCATATCCGCTACCTGCATTGGCTCGGCGGCATGTTGCGGGGCGATCTCGGCACCTCGCTCTCGGGCGAGATCCGCATCGCCGACATCCTGGGCGGGCGCCTGTTCAATACCTTCTTCCTGGCCGCCTATGCCGCCGTGATCGCGGTGCCGCTCGCGGTCGGCCTCGGCATCGTCGCCGCGCTCTATCGAAACAGCGTGCTCGACCGCGTGATCAATATCGTCACGCTGGGCGCCATCTCCTTTCCCGAATTCTTCGTCGCCTATGTCCTGGTGCTGGTCTTCGCGATCCAGCTCGGCTGGTTTCCGAGCCTGGCCCAGGTCTCGGCCGACATGCCGTTCGGCGAGCGGCTCTATGTCTGTCTCTTGCCGGCGGTGACCCTGACCATGGTGACCACGGCCCATATGATGCGGATGACCAGGGCCGCCATCATCAACCTGAGATGGCGCGGCTCAAGGGGATCGCCCCCTGGCGCATCGTCGTGCAGCACGCGCTGTCCAATGCGCTCGCGCCGATCATCAATGTGATCGCGGTCAACATCGCCTATCTGATCGTCGGCGTGGTGCTGGTCGAAGTGGTCTTCGTCTATCCGGGCCTCGGCCAATTGCTGGTCGATTCCGTCTCCAAGCGGGACCTGCCGGTGGTCCAGGTCGCCAGCATGATTTTCGCGGCGACCTATATATTGCTCAACCTGCTCGCGGACGTGCTGTCGATCGTCAGCAATCCGCGCCTGCTTCATCCGCGGTGAGGCGGCGATGATCTCCCTGTTCCGCCGCATCCTTCGCATTCCGCCGACCGCGCTGCTCGGCATGGCCGTGGTCTTCGCCTATGGCTTCGTCGCCATTTTCGCCCATTGGATCGCCCCCTTCGGCGAATCCGAAGTGGTGAGCAGCCAATATGATCCCTGGGGCGGGGCCTTCCTGCTCGGCACCGACAATATCGGCCGCGACATGTTCAGCCGGCTGATCTACGGCGCCCGCAACACCGTCGGCATCGCCTTGCTGATCTCGCTGCTGTCGTTCTCGGTCGGCGGGTTGCTCGGCATGTTCGCGGCGGTGCGGGGCGGCTGGATCGATACCGCACTCTGCTGGCTGGTCGATATCCTGATGGCGATCCCGCAGCTCATCTATGCGCTCCTGCTGCTCACCATCTTCGGGACCGCGATCCCGGTGCTGATCGCCGTGGTGGCGCTGCTCGATTCGACAAGGGTGTTCCGCCTCGCCCGTTCGGTCGCCATGAATGTCGTGGTGCTCGATTTCGTCGAGGCGGCGCGGCTTCGGGGGGAAGGCCTGTGGTGGATCGTCCGGCGCGAAGTGCTGCCCAATGTGCTGCCGCCGCTGATCGCGGAATTCGGCGTCCGCTTCTGCTTCGTCTTCCTGTTCATCTCGGCGCTGTCCTTCCTCGGCATCGGCATCCAGCCGCCGACCGCCGATTGGGGTTCCATGGTGCGGGACAATGCGACGCTGATCACTTTCGGCGACATCACGCCGGTGCTGCCCGGCCTCGCCATCGCGGTCCTGACCATCGCGGTCAATTTCATCGTCGAG
>JAYSCC010000483.1:0-2957 GCA_041915065.1 Zavarzinia sp. | reverse complement strand
CGTCCGTCTCCGGGGCGAAGCCGAGAGAAGCCGAATTGATGCAGAAGCGGAGCCCGGTCGGCTGCGGTCCGTCCTCGAAGACGTGGCCGAGGTGGGAGTCGCAGCGCGAGCACAGGACCTCGATCCGCTCCATGCCGTGGCTGTGGTCCACGGTCGCCGCCACCGCCGCGCGCGAGGTCGGCGCATAGAAGCTGGGCCAGCCGCAGCCGGCGTCGAATTTGGTCTCGGATTCGAACAGGGGTTGGCCGCAGGCGACGCAGGTATAGGTGCCCTTGTCCCACTTCTGCTCGAATTCGCCGGTGAAGGGCCGCTCGGTCGCTTTCTGCCGGGTCACGGCATATTGCAGGGGGCTGAGCTGTTCCCGCCATTCCGCCTCGGTCTTCTTCACCTTATCGCTCATGACGGGGTCCTTTCGCTCAGTCCAGGGTGATGGCGGACTCCATGAAGCCGCCGAAGCCTCGGCACCGGTCGACGAAATGGATCTCCAGGATCCAATGCTGCCGCTGGCCGAGGGCGTCCGGCGTATCGAGGGGCGCCGTGTTCTCTGGCGAGATATAGAAACTCGACCGCTCGCCCGGTAGATGCTTGTGCGGAAATTCGCCGACGACATGGCCGCCGATCACCCCGCCGTAGCTCCAGCCGCGCCGTTCCGCCATGCCCTGGATATAGCGGAAGAATTCCCGCCCGCTGATCGAGGGGTTTTCGGCCAGGTGGCGCTTGCCCTCGGCGAAGGCCGCTTCCATGTCGGCGACCAGACGGCGCTTGTCGGGATCATTGCCCAGCACGACGGTACGGCCGATGTCCGCCTCGAAACCTTCGAAGACCGGGCCGATGTCGATGAAGACCACGTCGTCCGCCCCGATCACCCTATCCGGCGGGTTCTCGTCGGAGATGCAGAGCGTGTTGGGCCCGCTCCGCACGATCCGCTTGTGCCAATGGGTGGTGGTGCCGAAGCGGCTCGCGGCCAGGGCGCGGATCTCGTCTTCGAGCTGCTTCTCGGTCTTGCCGGGGGCCAGAAGTTCGGCCTCGATCGCATCGAGCAGGGCGAAACCCTTGGTCTCGGCCGCGCGCAGCGCTTCGGTGCGCTCCGCCTCGGGCCGGGCTTGGAATTCCATCTTCACGGCGTCGGCCTCAGTTCGATCAGGGTCGGCAGCTTGCGCACTGCGGCTTGCGCCAGGGCGGCGTCCAGGCCCTCGGTGTCGTCGAGGCGGAGCCCGTGGCAGCCGAAACCCTCCGCCAGGGCGACCAGGTCGGGCACCTTGAGGTCGACCGCGATCGGTGTGATGCCGCGGCCCTTCATGTAGCGGCGGATCTCGCCGTAACCGTCATTGTTCCAGACGATCAGGATCACCGGGACTTCCGCCTCGACAGCCGCGGCCAGTTCCGCCACGGTGAACAAAAGGCCGCCGTCGCCGGCCAGCACCACCACAGGCGTCTCGCCGACGCCGAGCTTGGCGCCGATCCCGGCCGGCAGGCCGTAGCCGAGGGTGCCGTAGCCGGTCGAAGCGTTGAAGAAGCGCCGCACCCCGCGCGGGTGGAAGAACTGGTTGGCGGCGTAAACCGTTTCGGTCGAATCGCCGACCACGACGGCGTCCGGCAGCACCCGGTCGATCGCCGCCATCAGGCCGCGGTGGCGGAGCGCATAGTCCGGCAATTGCGCCGCCATCGCCTTGCGCAGCCGGGCCGCCCGCGCGGCGCCGCCTAGTTTGGCCGGGCTGTGTTCGATCGCGGTCGTCAGGGCGGCGAGGGCCAGGGCGGCATCGGCGACGATCGGCAGATCGGCCCTGGGCCCGCGCATCAATTGCTCGGGATCGAGGTCGATCCGGATCAGCCGGCCGCCGAAGGTGAGATCGACGGGGGCCGGATACATTTCCGTCTCGCCGAATTCGGTGCCGATGGCCAGCACCACGTCGGCGGCCGCGAGCTCGGTGCGCAGGGGTTCCGCCGCCAGGTGCTCGCCCGCCAGCAGATCGTGGTCGGGCGGCAGCACGCCTTTGCCGTTGATCGAGGTGATCACCGGGATCGACAGATGCTCGGCGATCCAGCGAAGCCGCTCCGCCCCGCCGACGGCACCGCCGCCGGCGACGATCAGCGGCCGGCCGGCATTGGCCAGGAGATAGCCCGCTTCCGCGATCGCCTGGGGCGCCGGGGCCGGACGGGCGGGCAGGGGGCGCGGGCGAAGGTCGACCGCGGCGCCGTCCATGGCGATGACGTCGACCGGGATTTCGAGATAGACCGGCCGCGGCCGTCCACTGGCGAAGAGGGCCATGGCCCGGGCCACCGCCTCGGCCAATTGGCCGGGGTGCAGGATGGTCTGGGCGAAGGCCGAGACGCCGGCCGCCAAGCTCCGCTGCGACGGCAGTTCGTGCAAGCCGCCGCGTCCAGCGCCCAGCCCCGTTGTCGGCGTGACGCTGGCGATCACCAGCATGGGCACGGAATCGGCATAGGCCTGGCCCATGGCGGTCAGGATATTGGTCAGGCCCGGACCGGTAATGGTGAAGCAGACGCCGGGCTTGCCGGTGGCGCGGGCATAGCCGTCGGCCATGAAGCCGGCGCCCTGCTCGTGCCGCGGGGTGACGTGGCGGATGGGGGAGCCGGTCAGGCCGCGATAGAGTTCGACATTGTGGACGCCTGGAATGCCGAAGATCACTTCGGTGCCATAGGCTTCGAGCAGGCGGATCAGGTTTTCGCCGACGCTTGGCATGATCTCAACGGTTCAGTTGACGATAGAGTTCCGGCCGGCGGTCGGCCAGATAGGGATTGGCGACGCGGGCCGCTTCCGCCGCCTCGAGGTCGAGGTCGGCGACCAGCAGCTTCTCGCCCCGCCCGGCGCGGGCGAGGTCCTTGCCGTCCGGCCCGACGATGCAGGAGAGCCCGGCATAATCGAGGCTGCCCTCGGTGCCGCAGCGGTTGGCATAGGCGACGAAAAGCTGGTTCTCGAAGGCGCGGGCCGGCAC
>JAYSCC010000482.1:0-2973 GCA_041915065.1 Zavarzinia sp. | reverse complement strand
ATCTTTTCTATCGCCTGGGTCCATAGGAGAACAAAACATGATCGACTATATCGCCAACCATGCCGACGACATTCTGACTGTGGCCTCGGGCCTGGTCGCTTCGGCTTCCGCCGTGGCGGCGCTGACGCCGACGCCGAAGGACGACGGCATCGCCCTCCTGCTGCGTAAGCTGCTCGACGTCCTGGCCCTCAACGTCGGCAATGCCCGGCGTGACGGCTGACTTGGCACGGTCCTCGCAAGGGACGGGGCGTGGTGGGCCGCGGATCGGCGGCAAATCGGGGTTTCGACCCGCGGCCCACCATGGCACCCGGCAATTTTCGCCGGGTCGCCGGGACCGGATTGCCGGGAGGACGACCAGATGAGCCTAGCCTTGCCGACCGAAATCGCCAACGCCGTGAGCCAGCGCCAGAGCTACGCCGGCATTCCGTCCGACGTCCTGCGCGGCATCCAGACGGCGGCGGAAAAGACCGGCGTGGACTTCAAATATCTCCTGGCCCAGGCCAAGCTGGAGAGCGGTTTCGATACCACGGCCAAGGCGGTGACCTCGACCGCCAAGGGGCTCTATCAGTTCATCGAACAGACTTGGCTCAAGGTGGTGAAGGACCACGGCGCCGAACACGGCGTAGGCGATCTCGCCGATGCCATCAGCACCGGGTCGGACGGGCGCATGCGGGTTTCCGATTCGGCGACCAAGAAGAAGATCCTGGCGCTTCGCGACGATCCCGAACTCTCTGCCGTGATGGGCGCCGAATTCGCCTCCGACAACAAGGATTACCTGTCGCAGCGGCTGAACCGGCCGGTCAATTCGACCGATCTCTATATGGCGCATTTCCTGGGAGCGGGCGGGGCTTCGCGCTTCCTCTCGGCGTTGGAGCGGCGGCCGTCGAGCAATGCGGCCGAGCTGCTGCCCGATGCGGCCGCGGCCAACAAGAGCATCTTCTACGACAAGAACGGTCGCGCGCGGAGCGTGCGCGAAGTCTATGCCAACTTCGCCTCGAAGCTCGAAGACGCCGGCGAAGTCGCCACCGCCGCGGTCAGCGCCCAGACCGAGGCGACGGTCGCCTCCGCGGTCGACCTCGGCCGCCAGGTCGGGCGCAGCCTCGCCTCGGCCGCGGGCTCGATCACCCGGATGTTCGGCCCGGCGCTCTCGACCGACACGGTGCTGACCCTGGCCGCGCTACCGATCCCGGGCGAGAAGACCCAGATGGACAGCCGCCTGGCCTTCGCCGACCGCGCCGCCGGCTGAGCCTCAGGTCGCCACCGGCGACCACAGCACGTCGTCGATGCTGGGCGCGCCCGCCGCCAGCATGACCAGGCGGTCGACGCCGAGGGCGATGCCCGCCGATGCCGGCATGCCCCATTCGAGGGCGGCCAGGAAATCCTCGTCGATCGGATAGGCGATACAGTAGAGCGCCTGTTTCTTGGCGCAGTCGGCCTCGAAACGGCGGCGCTGCTCGGCCGCGTCGGTCAATTCGCCGAAACCGTTGGCGACCTCGATGCCCCCGACATAAAGCTCGAAACGCTCGGCGATCGTCGGATCGTCCGGCTTCGGCCGCGACAGGGCGGCGAGCGAGATCGGCCAATCGGTCAGGAAGCTCGGCTTCACGCTGCCCAGCACGGGCTCGATCCGGTCGAGGCTGATGCGGAAGAAGATGTCTTCCCAACTATCCTCGGGGGCGCAGCGGATGCCCGCCGCCTCCGCCTCGGCGCGCAGGGCTTCGGGCCGCGGGTTCAGGGGATCGTCGATGGTCGCGGCGAGGTCGATGCCGGCGTGGAGCAGGAAGGCTTCCTGCACCGTCAGGCGCTCGAATTCCTCGTCGATCGCGATCTCCCGGCCCTGGGCCAGCAGCGTCTTCCGCCCCGCCGCCGCGGCCGCCGCGCGCAGCAGGGTCTCGCAATCCGCCATCAGGTCGTCGACCGTGCCGCCCGCCCGGTACCATTCCAGCATGGTGAATTCCGGGTGGTGGGTAGCCGAGCGTTCGCGGTTCCGATAGGTCTTGGCGAGCTGGAAGATCCGCGTCTCGCCCGCCACCAGGAGTTTCTTCATGGCGAATTCGGGCGAGGTATGGAGATAGAGCCGGCGTAAGACATGGCCGTCCGCCGCTTCGAGATCGGTCGAAAAGGCCATCAGATGGGGCTCGAGGCCGGGGCTCACCTGCAGGGCCGGGGTCTCCACCTCGGTGAAGTCCAGGCCCTCGAAGGTGGCGCGGATCGCCCTGGTCACCGCCGCCCGCGCGGCCAGATAGGGGCGCCGGGCCGCATGGCGGTCGGGCCGCCACCAAGGCACGGGGGGAAGTCGGTCGTCGGTCATCGGTGTCGCATTCTCGGCTCGGGCCCCCTGGTTAGTGGATTTGAACGCCGCGCGCCATTGGCATGGCGATTTTGACCGCTGTCACATCCGGCTTGATTTCAACTTGCAGATTTCGAGGGGCGGGCGCCTAGTGCGCACGACCGGCCCGGAGAAGGGCCGCCGTTTCGAAACCGGGGGGTATCGAATGTCCCAACTTCTGTTCTCGTTCCAGGGCCGCATCAACCGCCAGCCCTTCTGGCTCGCCGCGATCGCGGTCGGGATCGCCACCAATGCCCTGATCTGGGGCCTGGCCTTCGCCCTCGGCCTGATGCCCGAAATGACGCAGACGACCATGCCGGACGGCACCATGATGATGTCGGCGCCCATGGGGCCCGGCTTCGTCGTGCTCATGCTCGTGGTCATGGTGCCGTCGCTCTGGATCGGCCTCGCGCTCCAGATCAAGCGCTGGCACGACCGCGGCAAGAGCGGCTGGTGGATCTTCATCGGCCTGGTCCCGTTGATCGGCGGTCTCTGGGTGCTGATCGAATGCGGCTTCCTGCGCGGCACTCCCGGACCCAACGCTTACGGCCCCGATCCGCTGTCGGCCTGAGCCGCGGCTTTACACGGGGATTTCGCCGAGGTTGTCGGTGGCGGCGGCGTCTGATAGGGTCCGCCGCCATTCG
>JAYSCC010000481.1:0-2989 GCA_041915065.1 Zavarzinia sp. | reverse complement strand
GGCGAGGCCGATCAGGCGCATGCAGTGATGGATGCGGCCAGGCCCGAGGCGGCCCTGCGCGATCTCGAAGCCGCGGCCTTCACCGAGCAGCATGTTGGAGACCGGCACGCGGACATTCTCGAACAGCACTTCGCCGTGGCCGTGGGGCGCGTCGTCATAGCCGAACACCGGCAGGTGGCGCAGCACGGTGACGCCGGGCACGTCGCGCGGCACGATGATCATCGACTGCTGGGCGTGACGGTCCGGATTGTTCGGGTCGGTCTTGCCCATGAAGATGAAGACCTTGCAGCGCGGATCATTGGCGCCCGACGACCACCACTTGCGGCCGTTGATGACGTAAGTGTCGCCCTCGCGCCGGATCGAGGCTTCGATATTGGTGGCGTCGGAGGAGGCGACGGCCGGCTCGGTCATGGCGAAGCAGGAGCGGATCTTGCCGTCGAGCAGGGGCAGCAGCCATTCCTTCTTCTGCGCCTCGGTGCCGTAGCGGGCCAGCACTTCCATGTTGCCGGTATCCGGGGCCGAGCAGTTGAACACTTCCGGCGCGAAATGGACGCGGCCCATGATCTCGCACAGCGGCGCATATTCGAGGTTGGTCAGGCCGGCGCCCAGCTCGCTCTCGGGCAGGAAGAGGTTCCACAGGCCGGCCGCCTTGGCCTTTTCCTTCAGTTCTTCGACCACGCGGGTGGGTTGCCAGCGGTCGCCCTCGGAGACCTCTTCCTCGAAGCGGTGCTCGTTCGGATAGACATGCTCGTCCATGAAGGCCGAAACACGCTCGCGCAGTTCCTGCACCTTCGGGGAATATTCGAAGTCCATGGGTCCGTCCTCGGCTCGGCGCGCTGACGCGCGCGGGTTTCAAGTCAGCGCGCCACTGCGCGCAGGTTTCAGGTCAGCGCGGCGAAGCACGCAGGGTGTTGGTGGGCTGGCGGTCGTCCAGGATGTCGCGGAAGCGGATCTCGACCGCGGCTTTGATCGCCTGGTGGGGCAGGATGTAGAAGCGCCCGGCCTGCACCCCTTCGAGCGTGATGCGGGCAACATCGGCGGCGGTCAGCTTGCCGGCGGCGATCGCCTTCCGCACCGCCTCGGCATAGGCTTCGCCGAGCGGATTGGCGTCGGCCAAGTCCGAGGGGCGATTGCGTTCCGAATGGCCGATCCCGGTCGGCACGAAGGCCGGGCACAGGACCGAGACACCGATCGCCGCCTGGTCGAGCTGCAATTCGTGGTGCAGGCATTCCGACAGGGTGACGACGCCGTGTTTCGAGACGCAATAGACGCTCGATCCCGGCGGCGACAGCAGGCCGGCGGCCGAAGCGGTATTGACCACATGGGCGGGCTGCCCCTGGGCCAGCATGCGCGGCACGAAGCTGCGGATGCCGTGGACGACGCCCATCAGGTTGACGTCCAGCACCCATTTCCAGTCGTCCAGCGTGGTGGTCCAGATCGGACCGGCCACGGCGACGCCGGCATTGTTGAACAAGAGATGGGCGGCGCCGAAGCGGGCATAGGTCGCTTCGGCCAGGGCTTCGATATCCTCGGGTTTCGAGACGTCGACCTTCTGTGTGATCGCCTCGGTCCCGGCGGGCAGCAGGGCGATGGTCGCCGCCAGGCCGGCTTCGTCCCGGTCCGCCAAGGCCAGCTTCATGCCCAATGCTGCGGTCTGCAACGCCAGTTCGCGGCCGAAGCCGCTGGCCGCGCCGGTGATGACGGCGACTTTTCCGGCCAGGTCTTGCACGATGACTCTCCCCCGCTTGCTTTTTGGCATTCGTCTTTTGGTCCCACCGGTCGATGCCAGCGGGTTGCCGGCAGAGTAGCCGGTCTATACCCTGCGTCTAATGAATGTTTTGGCGATGGAATCATAAATATCATGCATATCAATCGCCTGGACCTGAATCTCCTGGTCGTGCTCGACGCGATCTTCTCGGAAGGCGGCATCACCCAAGCCGCGGCCAAGCTGAACCTGACCCAGCCGGCGGTGAGCCATGCCCTGGCCCGGCTGCGCGACGTGCTGGGTGATCCGCTCTTCGTCCGGGCCGGGCGCGGGCTGGCGCCGACACCCTTCGCCCGCGGTTTGATCGAGCCGGTGCGCCAGGCCCTCCGAGGGCTCGAAATCGCCCTCGCCGAGGCGGAGCGTTTCGACCCGGCGACCACCAAGCGGCGCTTCACCCTCGGCATTCGCGACGTGCTGGAGGCGCGCATCCTGCCCGCCCTGCTGCATCGGATCTGCGAACAGGCGCCCGGCATCGACCTTTCGGCGATCCATGTCGATCGCCGCGAACTCGAAGCCGAACTGGCCACGGGCCGGCTCGATGCGGCACTCGACATCTGGCTGGTGCTGCCGGAGGTGATCCGCCGCGTCCGCCTGATGGAAGATCGCTTCGTGGTGGTGGCGAGAAGCGGCCACCCGCGGGTGCGCGGGCGGATCGATCTCGACAGTTATCTGGCCGAACAGCATGTCCTGGTCAGCGCGCGCACCGCCGGTCCCGGGCTCGAAGACGTCGAATTGGCCCGTCTCGGCCTCGGCCGCCACGTCCGCCTGCGCTGCCAGCATTATTTCGCGGGTTGCCGCGTGGTCAGCCAGACCGACTTGGTGCTGACCATGACCGAACATTATGCCCGCATCACCAATCGGCCCTTCGCCAACCAGATCCTGCCCTTCCCGCTGCAGGGGCCCGGATTGGATGCCTATCTCTATTGGCATACCAATGTCGAAGCAGATCCGGCCAGCCGCTGGCTTCGCGCTATGATTGTGGACACTATGCGCTCTCTGCCCTCGCGGGATCTCTAGCGCATAGGTTTCATCGATCCGTTGTCGATCCCCCCACGAGTTGGGGGGTTGCTCCGGAAATGGGCGTTATCGGAAGCACATGAACCCGAAATGGCATCGTTTCTGGTGCGGCTTTCGCACTTTCTGTCACTAGGCTGTTCATGACGCATTGCACAATAGCAATGTCGTTCGCTTGTCGGTACAACCAGATGCGCTCAACACGGCCTG
>JAYSCC010000480.1:0-2991 GCA_041915065.1 Zavarzinia sp. | reverse complement strand
CGCCCTCGACCTCGACCACTTCAAGGCGATCAACGACCAATTCGGCCATGCCGCCGGCGACGAAGTGATCCGCATCTGCGGGGAAATCATCGGCTCGACCGTGCGTGGCGGCGATCTGGTCGGGCGCGTCGGAGGCGAGGAATTCATGGTCCTGCTGCCCAACCTGCCCAAATTCGTCGCCGCCGAAGTGGCGGACCGCCTGCGCAAGCGGATGGCGGCCCATGTCTTCGACTTCGACAGACAGAGCATCTTCGTCACCGTCAGCATCGGCGTCGCTTCGGTCATGCCGCGCGACACCTCGGCCGCGGTCATGTCTCGGGCCGACTATCGCCTCTACATGGCCAAGAACGGCGGTCGTAATTGCGTCGTCTGGGAAGACGACGACAACCACGACTTCTGACCATGCTCAGGCGCCGATCCGGCGCCCGTGCCAGACCACCTCGCCGATGATCACCGGACCGTCTGCCGTGTCCGCTGTCGGTAAATTCTCGGCTGGGTAGCAATTTTTCTCTGCCAGCAGCAGAATTTCGCCGGAAACGCGCCGGCAGATACGCCGGATCAAGAGGGTGTCGCGGACCAGGAATGCATAGGTCCGGCCATGGCTCAGGCTGCGTTCCGCGCTGTCGATCAGCATGAGGTCACCGGGACCGAGCAGCGGTTCCATCTCGTCGCCGCCTGCAATGGCGTGGACCAGCGCATTGGGATCGCGCCCTGAAATGGCCCGCGCCCAGTCGGCGGAGAGAAGCAGCGGACCGACCGCACCACTGCCGCCGATGGCGGCTTCGTCGGGCAGGCGGATCGAGTCGGAAAAATGAGGGATCTCGACCAGACCGTGGTTCCAGTCATTGGCCGGACGGCCCGGTGCGGAGCCGGCGGTAACGGAGCGGCCGGTCACGATCCAGGTCGGATCGCCGCCAATTTCGGCCAGCGCCTTGAGGACATGGCACTTGGGCTCGGTTTCGTTCCGCTCATAGGCTTGGTAGGTCCTCTCGGCGATGCCGAGGCGGTTCGCGAGATCGTCCTGACTGAGGCCGAGTTTTTGCCGGAAGCGGGCCAGGCGGGCGCCGACGCTGGTCATGCCGCCCCCACCGTCTTGGAATGCACCGGTCGCGGCCGGCTCCGACACCACCGTCTGTACGCTGCTGATACATGCATGATCTTGTCCCTGTGACCCTTGAGCGTCGTTTTTGGCTTCGATCGTGGACCGGCCTTCCTTGATCGGAATGGACAGGCCGGCGCCCAGCAGAAGCCACCAGGGCTGGATGGTCAAGGGAGCAGCGCAGCCGCGGCCCGCCGTGGACCCCACCGCCGCGATCTGCTAAAGCCTGTCCCCTCGAATGGAGGTGGGTGCGGTGGTTCTGGTTCTGCACAATGGTGCCACGGGCAAGCGCGAAGAATTCGTGCCGTTGCGGCATGATTCCGTCGGCATGTATGTCTGCGGACCGACCGTCTACGACTTCGCCCACATCGGCAACGCCAGGCCCGTCATCGTCTTCGACGTGCTCTATCGCCTGCTGAAGCGGCGCTATGCGAGCGTGCACTACGTCCGCAACATCACCGACATCGACGACAAGATCAACGCGCGCGCGAAGCAGTCGGGCGAGCCGATCGGCACGATCACCGCCCGCACCACCGCGGCCTTCCACGAGGATATGGCGGCGCTGGGCGCCCTGCCGCCCGATGCGGAGCCGCGGGCGACCGCCCATATCGGCAATATGATCGCCATGATCGCCCGACTGATCGAGCGCGGATATGCCTACGAGGCGGAAGGCCACGTGCTGTTCAGCGTGCCGGCCAAGGCCGATTACGGCAAGCTCTCCCACCGCAGCCGGGACGAGATGATCGCGGGCGCCCGGGTCGACGTCGCCCCCTACAAGCGGGATCCGGCCGATTTCACCCTGTGGAAGCCGTCGGCCCCGGATATTCCGGGCTGGGACAGCCCCTGGGGCCGCGGCCGGCCCGGCTGGCACATCGAATGCAGTGCTATGAGCCTCGCCGAACTGGGCAAGACCTTCGACATCCACGGCGGCGGCCGGGACCTGGTCTTCCCCCACCACGAGAACGAAGTGGCGCAGTCGGAGGCCGCCAATGGCGCACCCTTCGTCCGCTATTGGGTGCACAACGGCTTCCTCACCGTGAACGGCGAGAAGATGTCGAAGAGCCTCGGCAATTTCGTCGTGGTGCGCGATGCCCTGGCCAAGGCGCCGGGCGAAGCGCTCCGTCTCGCCATGCTGTCGACCCATTACCGGGCGCCGATGGACTGGAACGACGAGGGTATCACCCGCGCCCGCCAGGCGCTCGACCGCTGGTACGGGCTGATCGAGAAGGCGGAAGCCCATCTCGGCCGCGTCGTGGCGCCCGATGTCCAAGTGCCGGCGGCGATCGAGGCCGCGCTGAACGATGATCTGAACACGCCCCAGGCGATCGCCGAACTGCATGCGATCGCCAACCAGGGCTATCAATGCGGCACGGGCGACGCCCTGGTCGCCGCCGCCGCGACGCTGAAGGCGGGGGGCGCTGCCCTCGGCCTGCTGGCGGGCGAGCCCCATCAATGGTTCCGCTGGCAGCCGGAAGGGGCCGCGGCGGGGCCGGACGAAGCGGAAATCGAAGCCCAGATCGAGGCGCGCAAGCAGGCGCGCAAGGCGCGCAATTTTGCCGAAGCGGATCGCATCCGCGACGATCTGGCCGCCCGCGGCGTGATCCTGGAGGACACGCCCGCCGGCACCAAGTGGAAGCGGGCATGAGCATGAGCAAGGAACGCCTCTACCTCTACGACACCACGCTGCGCGACGGCGCGCAGACCCGCGGCGTCGATTTCTCGGTCGAGGACAAGCGGAACATCGCGCAGGCCCTCGACCGCCTGGGCATCGACTATATCGAGGGCGGCTGGCCCGGCGCCAATCCTACCGACAGCGCCTTCTTCGCGGCCCCGCCGGCCCTGAAACGCGCCCGTTTCACCGCCTTCGGCATGACCCGCCGGCCGGGCCGCAG
>JAYSCC010000479.1:0-2996 GCA_041915065.1 Zavarzinia sp. | reverse complement strand
GGCATCCAGTTCGACTTCGACAAGGACACGCTGAAGCCCGACTCCCAGCCGACGCTCGAGGAGATCGCCAAGCTCCTGAAGGCGGACCCGAGCCTTTCCCTGGTCGTGGCCGGCCATACCGACAATGTCGGCGGCTTCGACTACAACGTCGACCTCTCGCGCCGCCGTGCCGCCGCGGTGGTCGCCGCCTTGGTGAACGGCCATGGCATCGCGGCGTCGCGCCTGACCGCTTTCGGCGACGGCATGTCCGCCCCGATCGCCACCAACGAAACGGAAGACGGCCGCGCCCTGAACCGCCGGGTCGAACTGGTCCGGCGCTGATACGTGACGGCCGTCAATTGACCTGACGGACTGTCGGCGCAACATCGTAAGCCATAGACCGCGCGGGGGCGCGGCGGGAGGTTTCCATGGCAACGATGATCGTTCACGACACCAGGCTCAACGGCAAGACGCCGCTCAACTACAATTTCGTCATGCTGGTCAACGGCAACCGCTCGATCGACGACATGGTCCGGGTGGTTGCCGCGCGGGCACGGGGCCGCGGCGGGCTCAGCACGCTGCACATCTTCTGCCACGGCTACGAGGCGACCTGGAACATCGGCGGCCAGGTCTGCGATTCCCAGGAACACGGCGGCTTCGGCCTGCACCTGTGCCGTGAAGGCCTGACCCTGAACAATGTGATCAAAACCGGCGACTGGAAGGGCCTGATCCGGCGCATCGTGATCTATGCCTGCGCCCCGGCCGACACCGCCCCCGGCAACGAGGGCACCCGCGGCGACGGCCAGCGACTATGCGGCGAACTCGCACTGTGGTCGGGCGCCGAGGTGATCGCGGCCCGCGACACCCAATATTACAACACGGTCGACGCCAGTTACAGCGGCGGCCGCAAGATCAAAGACACGATCGATTTCGGCGACTGGGAAGGCCCGGTCTATTCTTTCAGCCCGGCCACCGGCTATCCGACCACGATCGCGGCCAGCGCCTTCAGCATGTCGAACCCGAGCACGATCTGACGCCTCAGATGCCGGCGCCGTCGAACACGGCGTTTTGGAGATTGTCGCGGATCTCGGCCGCCAGGGACTGCGCCTCGTGATGATCGCGGGCGCGCGGGCGGGCCAGTTCCACCCGGTGCTGGGACTGGATGCGGCCCGGCCTGCCGCCGAGCAGGATCACCCGGTCGGCCAGATAGACCGCCTCGTCGATGTCATGGGTGACGAAGACGATGGTCTTGCCGGTCTCCTGCCAGAGGCGCACCAGCTCGTCCTGCAGGCCGGCGCGGGTGATGGCGTCGAGCGCGCCGAAGGGCTCGTCCATCAGCAGGATCTCGGGCTCGACCGCGAGCGCCCGGGCGATCGCGACACGCTGGCGCTGCCCGCCCGAGAGCTGATGGGGATAGCGGGCGCCGTGATCGCCGAGGCCGACCAGGGCGAGGGCATCGCGCGCCCGGGCGTGCCGGGCCGGCCGGTCGATCGCCAAGCCCTCCGCGCCGAATTCGACATTGCGCGCGACCCGCCGCCAGGGCAGCAGGCGGGCATCCTGGAACACCATGGCATAGGGCCGGCGCGTGGCATCGGCATGGGCCGCGACCGCGACACTGCCGGCCGCGGCCGGGATCAGTCCGGCGATGATGCGGAGCAGGGTCGACTTGCCGACGCCCGAAGCGCCCACCACGGCGACGAATTCGCCGCGCGCCACGGTGAGGTCGAAATCGCGCAGGATCGTATTGCCGCCGAGGACGATGGAGAGCCCCCGGATCTCGATCACGTTCTGACCGTTCAGGGGCGCCATTGCAGCAACCTGTTCCGCAGGAAGACGAAGAGCGCGTCCACGAGGCCGTAGAGCAGCGCCATGGTCAGCATATAGACGACGACGATGTCGGACGAGAGCAGGGTCGCCGCCTCGTTCATGCGCTGGCCGAGGCCGGGCACGCCGAACAGTTCGGCCGCGACGACCGACATCCAGGCCTGGCCGAGGCCGGTGCGCACGCCGGCCAGAATGCCCGGCGTCGCCGCCGGCAGCACGACCTTCACCAGTTTCACCAGGCGCGAGCGATAGCCGAAGGATTCGGCCAGTTCGATCAGGTCGGGGTCGGTGCCCTGCACGGCGGCCAGCGTCGCGTAGAAATTGATCCAGAAGACGCCGACGCCGACGATGAAGGTGGCCGCCGCCGGGCTGATCTGGAACCACAGGATGGCAAAGGGCACCCAGGCGAGGCCGGGAATGGGCCGCAGCACGCGCACGATCCCGGCCGTCAGCGCCTCCGCCACGGCCGACATGCCGGCCAGCGTGCCGAGCGCGATGCCGAGCAGGCTGCCGAGGGCGAGGCCGAGCAGATAGTGGTCGAGACTCTGCACGATCCGGGTCAACCAGATGCCGCTCGTCACTTCGCGCCAGAAGGCCTCCGGCAGGCTCGACGGCGGCGGCAGGAAGATCGGCGGCATCAGGCCGGAACGGGTGACGCCTTCCCAGATCGCCAGGAAGCCGACCAGGCCGAGGGCCGAGAGCACGGCCGGATGGCGTAGCGGATGGCCTGCCGCGCGTTTCAAGGGACTGGGGTCTGACATCGATCGTTGGTGCGAGCTTACGGTTCGTCGTCTTCCGGCCGGCGGCGTCAATGCCGCCGGGCGTAACGCATTAGGTTCACTTGCCGACCGCCTTCTTGTAGAAGCTGGCGTCGAACAATTGGCCGAGATCGCCCGCCTTGTCGATGGCGCCGATCTCGACCTGGAAGTCCTGCAGGATGCCGGTCGCCTGGACGATCGCATCGGGATCGGCGGTGAATTTCGAGCCGGGCGAGACCAGCGCCTTCTCGATTGTCTCGACCGAGAGCAGGCCCTTGCCGAGCACGGCATTGACCAGGGGCGCCGCCTTCTTGGGATCGGACTTCAGGAGATCGGTCGCCTTCACCGTGAGGTCGACCAGGGTCTGCGCCGCCGCCGGCTGTTCGGCGATGAATTTCTCGGTCAGGCCGAGCACGGTGCCCGGCTGGTTGGGCA
>JAYSCC010000478.1:0-3014 GCA_041915065.1 Zavarzinia sp. | reverse complement strand
CGGCCAGCCGGAAACCGGGGCCGAACGGGCGGACGACCTCGAGGAACTGTGCAAGCTCTATGGGCCGGAGACCATCGCCGCCGTCTTCGTCGAGCCGATCGCGGGCTCGATCGGCGTGGTGGTGCCGCCGGTGGGTTATCTGGAGAAGCTGCGCGCGACTTGCGACAAATACGGCATCCTGCTGGTCTTCGACGAAGTGATCACCGGCTTCGGACGGACGGGTTCGGCCTTCGCGGCGCAGGAATTCGCGGTCCGGCCGGACCTGATCACCATGGCCAAGGCGCTGACCAACGGCGTCATCCCGATGTCCGCCGTCGCGGTGAAGGCCGAGATCCAGCAGGCAGTGATCGACGCCGCCGAGGGCGACCGGCCCGAACTCTTCCACGGTTATACCTATTCGGCCCATCCGGTCGCCTGCGCCGCCGGCATCGCGGCCCTCGACATCTACGAGAAGGAAGGCCTGTTCGCCCGGGCCAAGGCACTGTCGCCCCAATTCCTCGATCTCGTCTTCGGGCTGCGCAACCTGCCCCAGGTGGTGGACCTCCGCGGTTACGGCATGATGGCGGGCATCCAGCTGAAGCCCGGCGCCACGCCGGGCGCCAAGGGCAGCACCGTGCAGCGCCTGCTGTTCGACGCTGGCCTGCACCTGAAGGCCACCGGCGACGCCCTGATCTTCGCCCCCGCCCTGGTGGTCGGCGAAGACGACCTCGCCCGCATGGTCGAGACCCTGCAGAAGGTGCTGGGCCGAGCCGACCTCTGAGCCCCGGACGCGCGGTCAGTCCTCGAAGGTCGTCGCGATCGCCAGGGAGCGTTTCAGGGTCTTGGTGACCGGGGTCTTTTCGACGATCTCGGCCAGGCGGGTGCGCTGCTCGGCGTCGAGCGCGCCGCCCAGGCGCACGGTGCGGCGGATCGATTCGGTGCCCTCGGCATCGCGGAAGAAGCTGAGGCGGACCTCGATCCGGCCGAGGTCCCAGCCCTTGCGGTCGCCGTAGAGCCGCAGCGTCGCCGAGGAACAGGCGCCCAGGGAGGCGAGCAGCAGCTCGTAGGGCGCCGGCCCGGTGTCGGTGCCGCCGTTGTCCGCCGGTTCGTCGGCGCTCAGATGGTGCTGGCGGGTGGTGATGGCCTGGGCCAGGCCCTTTTCGCTGACGACGGTGGCCTTGGCCATGGCTCTCTCCTCAAGCCGCCCATTGGCCGGCGGCGATGGCCACGAAGATGAGCAGGCCGACGCGCGCATTCGACTTGAAGCGAGCCAGGCACATCGGGCTGTCGTCGAAATCGGTGGTCGCGGCCTGCCAGGCGAAATGCGCGGCAGCCAGCGCGAGGCCGAACCAGAACGGCCAGGCCAGGCCGACCAGGGCGCCCGAGACGCCGATCAGCGCTATGGTCACGGTATAGACCAGCCACAGGAAGGGCCGGGTCTTGGCGCCGAGGCGCAGCGCCGTCGACTTCACGCCGACGATGGCATCGTCGTCCTTGTCCTGATGGGCATAGATCGTGTCGTAGCCGAGCGTCCAGGCGATGCCGGCGACATAGAGCAGCAAGGGCGCCAGGTCGAGCGAGCCGCGGACCGCACTCCAGCCGACCAGTGCACCCCAGTTGAAGGCGATGCCCAGCACCGCTTGCGGCCAATAGGTGATCCGCTTCATGAAGGGATAGATCACCACCGGCACCATGGCGCCGAAGCCGAGCCAGATCGTGTAGCCGTTCAGCGACAGCAGCACGGTGAGCCCGATCAGGAGCTGGAGCCCCAGGACCAGGAAGGCGCCCTTGAGCCCGATGGCGCCAGACGGCAGCGGCCGGCCCCGCGTCCGCGCCACCTGGGCGTCGATGTCGCGATCGGCGATGTCGTTGATGGTGCAGCCGGCGCCGCGCATCACCGAAGCGCCGACCAGGAAGAGCAGCAGCAGGCGCCAATCCGGCAGCCCGCCCGCAGGCGCCGCCAGCGCGGTCGACCACCAGCAGGGCAGCAGCAAAAGCCAGATACCGATCGGCCGGTCGGCCCGGGCGAGGCGGAGCGCCGGGCGCAGTGCTGCCGGCATATGGTCGACCCAAGAGCCGGGCACGGCATCTGCCGGCTTCAATTCGGGGGTGGCCAAGGGTGCTGTGGGCATGGTCATCTCGCTGTGCTACCCCCAAAGGCGATCCGTCTCAAGGAGCCATTCTCGTCATGCGTGACCGTCCCCGCCACCGCCTGTTCCTCGACGCCGACCTCGGCCCGGGTACCGGCGTGCCCCTGGCCGAGGGACAGGCGCATTATCTCCTCAACGTGTTGCGGCTCGACGACGGCGGCGAAGTCTGCGCCTTCAACGGGCGCGACGGCGAATGGCGCGCCGCTCTCGCCCGGATCGGCAAGAAGGGCGCCGCCCTGGTGCCGTCCGAACTTCTGGCGTCCCAGCCGGCGGAGGCCGAGACGGTGCTGGTCTTCGCCCCGATCCGCGGCGCCAAGGTCGAATTCGTCGCCGAAAAAGCCACCGAGCTGGGCGCCACCCGCCTCGCCCCGGCGGTGACGCGGCGCACCGTAATCGACAAGGCCAATCCGGCCCGCATGCGCGCCAATGCGATCGAGGCGGCGGAGCAATGCGGCCGCCTGGCGATCCCCGAGATTGCGCCGATCCGAAGGCTCGACCAGGTGCTGGGCGATTGGGATGCCGCGATTCCCCTGTTCTTTTGCGACGAAGCGGGCGACGCGCCCCACCTGCTCTCCGCCGCGCGCGGCCTCGGCGAGGCGCCGGCCGGCGTGCTGATCGGCCCCGAAGGCGGCTTCGACCAGGCCGAGCGCGACCTCCTCCGCCGCCTGCCCTTCGTCCGCCCTGCGGGCCTCGGCCGCCGCATCCTGCGCGCCGAGACGGCGGCGATCGCGGCGCTGGCCCTGATCGAGGCAGCCCGGCTCGCCTAGTTCCGCTTGAGCCCCAGGCGGGGCGAATGCAGGGCGGCGAAACGGCCGATGAAATAGACGGCGAACCAAGCCCCGGTCAGACCCAGCACGGCGAGATCATGCTCCAGCAAGGCGGCCG
>JAYSCC010000477.1:0-3040 GCA_041915065.1 Zavarzinia sp. | reverse complement strand
AACCCGACTTGTCAACGATGCCGGCCTTGATGCCAAGGTCGATCAGCTCGCCCGTCTTCGAGGTGCCGGCGCCATACATGATGTCGAACAGGGCTTCCTTGAAGGGCGGGGCCAGCTTGTTCTTGACCACCTTCACCTTGGTCTGGTTACCCACCGTCTCTTCCTTGTCCTTGATCGCGCCGATGCGGCGGATGTCGAGACGGACGGAAGCGTAGAACTTGAGGGCGTTGCCGCCCGTGGTGGTCTCCGGGCTGCCGAACATCACGCCGATCTTCTGGCGGATCTGGTTGATGAAGATCACCATGCAGTTCGACTTGGAGATCGAGCCCGTGAGCTTGCGCAGCGCCTGGGACATCAGGCGCGCCTGCAGGCCGACGTGGGAATCGCCCATCTCGCCTTCGAGTTCGGCGCGCGGCGTCAGGGCCGCCACCGAGTCGATCACCAGGACCTCGACCGCGCCGGAGCGGACCAGCGTATCGGCGATTTCGAGCGCCTGTTCGCCGGTGTCGGGCTGGGAGATCAGCAGTTCGTCCACATCGACGCCGAGCTTCCGAGCATAGATCGGGTCGAGCGCGTGTTCGGCGTCGACGAAGGCGCAGATGCCGCCCTTGCGCTGGGCATTGGCGACCACCTGGAGGGCGAGCGTGGTCTTGCCCGAGGATTCCGGCCCGTAGATCTCGACGATGCGGCCGCGGGGCAGGCCGCCGATGCCGAGGGCGATGTCGAGCCCGAGCGAGCCGGTCGAGACCGCCTCGGCTTCGACCACGCTCTCGCGGGCGCCGAGCTTCATCACCGAACCCTTGCCGAAGGCGCGTTCGATCTGTCCGAGGGCGGCCTCGAGGGCCTTCTGCTTGTCCATGACTTCCGATCCGACGAGCCGCAAGGATGGCGACGACATGAGGGGGTCCCTCCTTATTTCAAAGGCGTGCATGGGATTCAACTGCGGATCAATGTATCCGATTTGTTCCCTTTCGCAATCACCTTTTGTTCTCTTGTTCCTGCCGCGCGCGTCAGCCCGCCGGAGAGCCCTTCCTCAGGCCCGGTCGAGCACGTCGCGCACCAGGGCGCCCAGCTGCTTCAGGGTGAAAGGCTTGGCCAGGAAGGTGAAATTGAGCCCGGGGTCGAGGCTCTTGCGGAATTGTTCCTCGGCATAGCCGGAGATCATGATGACCTTGAGGTCCGGCAGCCTCTCCCGCGCCAAGCGGGCGAGCGACGGCCCGTCGAGCGAGGGCATCACCACGTCCGAAATCAGGAGGTCGATTCGCGCCCCCTGCTGCTCGATCACTTCGAGCGCTTCCTCGCCGGTCGGCGCTTCGAGGACGTCGTAACCCTGGCGGCGCAGGGCGCGGACGGCGAAGTTACGCACAGCATCCTCGTCCTCGACGATCAGGATGGTGCCGTTGGCCGGGGCCGACGATTCCGGCCGCTCGGCCGGCTCGGCCGCCGACTCGGCCGCCTCGGCCCCGGCGACATGGCGCGGCAGGGCGATCCGGAACAGCGTGCCCTTGCCCACCTCGCTCTGCACCTCGATCGAGCCACCGGTCTGCTTCACGATGCCGTAGACGGTCGAGAGGCCGAGGCCGGTGCCGGCCCCCACTTCCTTGGTGGTGAAGAAGGGCTCGAAGATCTTGGGCAGCACCTCGCGCGGAATGCCATGGCCGGTGTCCGAGACCTCGATCATCACATAGTCGCCGGGGGCGAGCTGGAGGGCGGCGTAACGGCGCAGCTCGCGCCGGGCGACGTTGAAGGTGCGGATCAGGATGCGGCCGCCCTCGCTCATGGCGTCGCGGGCATTGACCACCAGGTTGATGATCACCTGGTCGAACTGGCTGGGGTCGACGCGAACCGGCCCGAGGTCCTGCGCGTGTTCGAGATCGAGCTTGATGTTGGCACCGATCAGGCGGCGTAGCAGGGCGGAGAGGTCGTTCAGCGCATCGCGGATGTCGATCACCTTGGGGCGCAGAGTCTGACGCCTGGAGAAGGCGAGCAGCTGGCGCACCAAGTTGGCGGCGCGATTGGCGTTCTGCTTGATCTGCATGATGTCGGGGAAGGACTCGTCCTCCGGCCCGTGGCGGGTCAGCAGGAGGTCGCAGAAGCCGATGATCGCGGTCAGCAGATTGTTGAAGTCATGGGCGATGCCGCCGGCGAGTTGCCCCACCGCCTGCATCTTCTGGGACTGCACGAATTGCTCTTCGAGCGCCTTCTGGGCCGAGACGTCGAGCATGTAGACGATGCGGGTCGGCTGCTCCTGGGCGCCCTGCATCCGGCTCGCCCGGGTGGCGAAGAGCCGCGTGGTGAGGGCCGGGGTCGCCTTGAAGCGGAGTTCGGCGCTGGCCCCTTCGACACCGGCCAGCACCTGCTGGAAATCGGCGCTCGACTTGGTGTCGTCCGCCGGCCAGTCGATCAGGCCGTGCAGGTCGATGCCCAGCACGAATTCGGGATCGGCCTTGCCGGTCGCCAGTTCGGCGAACACCGGATTGGCTTCCTCGACCATGCCGCTCGGGCCGAGAGCCGCGATGCCGACCGGCGCGTCATCGATGAAGCGGCCGAAGCGTTCGGCCGATTCGGCCAGCGCCTCGACCGAGCGCACGATCTCGCGGAGGTCGATGACCAAGCCGCCCCGCGGCATGCCCCCCCGCCCATCGCTCTGGAGCACCACCTCGACCGGGAAGGGTGGCTCGCCCTCGGGCACGATTTCGGCATGGAAACGGTCGTCGCCTGCCTCGGCATGTTCCGAGGGGCGGAAGATCTCGAAGATCGACAGGCTGCCGCCCGAACCGTCCTCGATCGCGCGGCCGAGCCAGCCGGCCAGGGTGGCGTTGAGGGCGGTGATGCCGCCGTCCTGGTCCATCTCGAACCAGCCGAGGTCGGCATGTTCGAAAATACCGGGATCGACCCGCGGCGGCGCCGCCACGTCGCGCACCGTGATCAGGTGATAATTCGGGATGGCGCCGAGGGCGCGACCCGAAACCTCGACCTGGCGGCCGTTGGTCGCCAGGGTGAACTGTCGCGCGTGGCCGCCCTCGACCGTCATCACCCA
>JAYSCC010000476.1:0-3040 GCA_041915065.1 Zavarzinia sp. | reverse complement strand
ACCCGCCCCCTGCCCCGCTTTCCCGTCCCCGCCCTTCGCCAGGCCTATCTGCGCGCCGCCTATGCCGCCTTCGCCTGGCGCGACCGGCATGGTGGGTGATTCCGGCTTACGCAATTCGACGCGACTGGGGATCCACCCTATTGCCACGCCGGAATCCTGCCGTTAACTGTTTGTCGAGAGGCAGTACCGGCCACGTGGATCCGCAAGGGTCACTGGGCCGGCAGGGAGGGTAAATGACCGCAGGTCCGGGCACGGCACCGGTTACCTACGATCGGCAATGGCTGATCGAGCGGCTGGACACGCCTGTCCGCCCCGGCGAAGACAGGCCGCGCCGGGCGATCCTGCTGTTCGAGGTCGTCGGCCTTCCCAATATCGAGGATCTGCTGGGCTTTTTCGGCCGCGAGCTGGTGATCGAAGGAGTCGGGCTGCGGCTCCGTGACATTCTGGCGGAGGTGCCGGTCGGCCACCTCTATGCCAACGAATATTTCGCCCTGGTGGAGAGTGAACGGGTCGAGACCGAAGTCGTCGGCCTGATCGAACGCGCTCTCCGGGCGGTCGACCGGCCGATCCCGGCCGGTGCCGAGATGGTCCGGGTCGACCTCAAGGTCGGCGTCGTCTTCTCGCCCGAGCACGGCGAGTCGAGCGATGTCCTGCTGTCGCGCGCCATCGCGGCACTCAATGCCGCGGGCAGGTACCGCCAACAGGTCGCCTATTTCGACGAGGAAATCGCCCGCGCCGCGCGCCTGCGGGCCGAGATGCATGCCGACCTTCGCCATGCCCTGGAGCGTGGGCAGATGTCGCTGCATTTCCAGCCCAAGGCGCGGCTGCCGGATAATGTCGTGGTGGGTTTCGAGGCGCTGGTGCGCTGGAACCGGCCCGGTCACGGCGCGGTCGAGCCCCAGGTCTTCATCGAACTCGCGGAAGAGACCGGCCTGATCCGCGACATCGACATCTGGGTGGCGACCCGGGCCAGCCTGGCGATCATGAATGTCAACGCGGTCCTGGGCACCGACTATTCGGTCGCCGTCAATGCCTCGCCCGCGGAACTCGACGCCGGGGGCTATGTCCTGAGCCTGCAGCAGGTGATGCGCGACACCGGCGTGCCCGCCAAATGGCTGGAGGTCGAGCTGACCGAGACCACCATCGCCGAAGACATGGAGGCGGCGGTCTGCCTTCTGGCCGGCATCCGGGCGCTCGGGGTCAAGGTCTCGATCGACGATTTCGGCATGGGTTATTCGTCGCTGCACCGGCTACGCCGTTTCCCGGCGACCGGGCTGAAGATCGACCGCTCCTTCGTCGACGAATTGGCGACCTCCAAGGCAGCGGCGCTGATCGTGCGCGCCACGGTCGAACTGGGCCACGGCATGGGCCTGGAGATCATCGCGGAAGGGGTCGAGACGGTCGAACAGCTCGAACTGCTGGCCCGCCTCGGGGTCGACCAATACCAGGGCTACCGCCTGGCCAAACCCATGCCGGAAGACGAGCTGATGCGCTGGCTCGTCGCCCGGCAGGGGGGCGCGGCCGGCGCGACCAATGCGCCGACCGCTTCTCGTCAGATGCCGCTCAGCGGAAACCCCGGCTGAGCTTGCGCTTGGGTTGTTCCTGGTCCATCAGCTCGTACCACATCGCATTGAGGACGGCGAAGGCGGCGGCCAGCGGCAGGCCGAGCAGCCAGGCGAAGTACCACATGTCGTAACTCCTTTTCCCGGTCAGTAGGCGTGGCCGCCCTTGGCGGTGATCGACTTGGGATCGACCTTGCCCCACAGCACCCGGTAGACCCAGGTCGTGTAGGCCAGAACGATCGGCAGGAAGATCAGCGTGACCACCAGCATGATGAACAGCGTGAGGTGGCTCGACGAAGCGTCGAACACCGTCAGGCTGGCCTTGGGATCGATCGACGACGGCAGGATGAAGGGGAACATCGAGACGCCGACGGTCGAGATGATGCCGAAGATGGCGAGCTTGCTGGCGAGCAGTGCCCCCACCTCGCGCCGGGCGCGCAAGCCCGCGAAGGCGAGCAGCGAGCCGGCGAGGCCGAGCGCCGGGGCGATCAGCAGCCAGGGATGGGCGCCGTAATTGGCGAACCAGGCCCCGGGCTGGACCACGGCGGTCTTCAGCAGCGGGTTCGACGGGCCTTCGGGATCGATCACGCTGGTGATGGCATAGCCGTCGACCATCAGGCCGAGGGCGACACCGCCCAGCACGAAGAGCACGAAGGAGGCGAGCGCCGTCACCATGCCGATGGCACGCGCCCGGTCCTGCACCGGCCCTTCGGCCTTCAGCGCGAGCCAAGCCGCCCCGTGGGTGACCAGCATGGCGACCGAGAGCAGACCGCACAGCAGGGCATAGGGGTTGAGCAGGCCGAAGAAGGTGCCGTCGTAGAAGATCCGCAGATCACCGTCGAGCCGGAACGGCACGCCCTCGAGGACGTTGCCGACCGCCACGCCGAAGATCAGCGAAGGCACGAAACCACCGACGAACAGGCCCCAGTCCCAGGCGTTCCGCCAGGTCGCGCTTTCGCGCTTGCTGCGGTACTTGAAGCCCACGGGACGCAGGATCAAGGCCGCCAGCGTGGCGAACATGGCGAGGTAGAAGCCCGAGAAGCTGACCGCATAGAGCGGCGGCCAGGCGGCGAAGATGGCGCCGCCGCCGGTGATCAACCAGACTTGGTTGCCCTCCCAGACGGGCCCCACCGTGTTGATGGCGATGCGCCGTTCGAGGTCGGTCTTGCCGACGAAGGGGATCAGGGCGCCGACACCGAGGTCGAAGCCGTCCGTCGCGGCGAAGCCGATGAGCAACACGCCCATCAGCACCCACCAGATCAGGCGGAGCGTTTCATAGTCGAGAAGTGTGTGCAGTGTCATTGTCGTTACTCCACCGGCACGATGGCGGGAGAGATCAGTTCGGCTTCGGGCTGCTCGTCCGCCTCGGGACCCTGGCGGATCGCCTTCAGCATCAGGCCCATCTCGATGACGATGAGGATCGTGTAGATCGCGACGAAGCCGGCGAGGGTCAGCAACACGGTGCCGGCCCCCAGGCT
>JAYSCC010000475.1:0-3052 GCA_041915065.1 Zavarzinia sp. | reverse complement strand
TCTCGGCCCTGCTGTCGGAGCCGCGCATCGCCGCCGCCTCCGGCCTCGCCTTCCTGGTCGGCCAGCTCCTCGACGTCACGGTGTTCAACCGCCTGCGCCGCCAGAGCTGGTGGCGTGCACCCTTCGTCGCCTCGGCGCTGGGTTCCCTGGTCGATACCGCGGTGTTCTTCACCGCCGCCTTCGCAGGCTCCGGCCTGCCTTGGACCGGCTGGGCCGCCGGCGACCTCGCGGTCAAGATGGCCTTCGCCCTCGGCCTGCTCGCCCCCTTCCGCCTGTTCATGGCCTGGTATCGCCAGCCGCAGGTCGCCTGAGCGGCCGCAAGGCGCCAGAAGCGAGTATGGCATGCGGGTCTCCTAGACCCGGCAGTGGCTTCTGATGCCCAGACCAATGCTCTCTTTTCGACCGGCCAACGCAGCATTCGGATGGATGGCGTCGAAGAAGATTTTCTGTCGGCGGGCCATATGTCGGGTGGTTTAATGCGCGCTTCGATTGCATTGGTGTCGTGGGCCCCGCACGGCTAAGCTAGCCGCATCCGGCGGATGCCGGATACGATCACTGTCAGGTCGCAAAATCATCTTGAATGGAAATTCAGAGCCTCTTTTTTCAATGATGAATCGTCGTTGAAAAATGGAGTGTCAATGGAGGTCCCGCGCAAAGATGCTCAATATATTGAACACGAAATGGATCTCATTATCGATATCGTCCATATTTTTGATTTCATGTGCGTCCTCTCCTTCTTCTAGTGGTTCGCTGGAGGAGGGCGATGTGGAGAAGGTTGTTTCAGAAATAGTGAATTCAATAAAGAATGGTGGAGAGGCGTGCGTATATAATAAAAGCCAATCAAGAAATGATTATGTATTGGATCTCATGAAGGATGAATCGGACCGAATAGTAATGGTTGGATGGAAATATCCTGTCACCTATAAGAGTGAAAAGACTCTTGAAATTTTTATCAATATCAATGATGTGGAAGTTTTGCTCCGCGTCGATTTGATCGGAAAATCATGTGCTGATTTTGCCGCTTGGCGGATTTTGGAGTGAATTTCGGCGCCTAGGGTAGTTCGAATTCCAGCAGCAAGGTACGCTGCAGGATGCTGAAATTGTCGTCGGAGACGACGATGGCGCGGGCCTTTCCCTGGCCGTCGCGCCAGATACCGAGACATTCGAAATTATCGACCGTCATGTCGTTGGTGATCTGGCCGAGTTCGCGGTCGGCGATCGGGGCATCGCCTGCGACGGCGGCGGCGCTGACCACCGAGAGGCGGGCACCGGCGCCGGCGACCGCGTTGAAACGCCGCTGTAACAGCAGATAGTCGCCGTCCGGCAGTATCTTGATGTCGGTCGGCTTGAATGCGTCGGTCTGGTCCAGCTTCAGGGTGCGGATCGGAGCGCCGCCCGGCCGGGCGAAGACCCAGCCGATGTCGTGGCCCTTGCCGTCCGGCAGATATTCGTCGAAGGCGAGCAGGGCGCCGTCTGGCATCACCGTCATCGCTTCGAGGCCTTCGTTCGGATCGGCTGCGGCGATACCGGGCGGGGCGTCGATACGGCTCGGCCGGTTCAGGAGCGGCAGGCGGCCATCGGCCGAGGCCGGATAATGTAGCACCCGGTGGTGGCGCTCGAAGCCGATGGCCAGGCTGCCGTCCGGGAACTCGGTCAGGGATTCGGCGTCGGCCATGTCCTTGTCACTGCCGAGCGGCTGGCCGTCCTCGCCGACGAGGGGGCCGAGTGTCGCGTCGCCGAGGCCGACCACCTTGCCGTCGCGCCGTTCGAGGGTCGCGGTCAGCCAGGAGCCGACGTCCGAGATCAAGGTGATCCGATTGCCGTCCGGGCTCACCACCATGCCGGACCAGCCGCCGAAATCCCGGTCGCCGGAAGACAGCAGAAGTCCGCCCCGATAGGCCAGGAGCCCGGCATGGTCGATCGTCGGATCGGTGAAGCCGAGGGGCACGGGAATCGCCTCGATCGTCACGGCGTGGGGCGCCGGCTCGGCCGCGGCGGCGGGTGACGCCAGCGCGGCCGCGCCGAGCATAAGCAACAAGGCGCGGCGCATGATCTCAGTGCCGCCGCCGCCGTCCCGCCTGGGCACCCGCCGCCCGTGCCGGCGCCTGCTCGTCGAACAGGGAAGCGAGCTGTTCCATCATGGCGCCGCCGAGCTGTTCGGCTTCGACGATGGTGACGGCGCGCCGGTAGTAGCGCGTCACGTCATGGCCGATGCCGATGGCGATCAGCTCGACCGGCGAGCGCGTCTCGATCCATTCGATCACCTGGCGGAGATGCTTCTCGAGGTAGGAGCCGGAATTGACCGACAGGGTCGAATCGTCGACCGGCGCACCGTCCGAGATGACCATCAGGATGCGGCGCTGTTCCTCGCGGGCGATCAGGCGGTTGTGGGCCCAGAGCAGGGCCTCGCCGTCGATATTCTCCTTGAGCAGGCCCTCGCGCATCATCAGGCCCAGGTTCTTGCGCGCGCGCCGCCAGGGCGCATCTGCATTCTTGTAGACGATGTGGCGGAGGTCGTTCAGGCGGCCCGGCTGCGCCGGCTTGCCTTCCTTCAGCCAGCGTTCGCGCGATTGCCCGCCCTTCCAGGCGCGGGTGGTGAAGCCCAGGATCTCGACCTTGACCGAGCAGCGCTCCAACGTGCGGGCCAGGATGTCGGCGCAGGTCGCGGCGACGGTGATCGGCCGGCCGCGCATCGAGCCCGAATTGTCGATCAGCAGGGTGACGACCGTATCGCGGAAAGTGGTGTCCTGCTCCCGCTTGAAGGAGAGCGGATGCATGGGATCGGTCACCACGCGGGAGAGCCGGGCGGCGTCCAGCATCCCTTCCTCGAGGTCGAATTCCCAGGTCCGGTTCTGCTTGGCCATCAGGCGGCGTTGCAGCCGGTTGGCGAGCTTGGAGACGACGCCCTGGAGCGCCTGGAGCTGCTGGTCGAGATAGGCGCGCAGCCGCGTCATCTCGTCGGCGTCGCATAATTCCTCGGCTTCGACGATCTCGTCGAATTCGGTCGTGAAGGCGCGGTAGGGCGGTTCGCCAGGCTCGTTGGTGACCGGGC
>JAYSCC010000474.1:583-3052 GCA_041915065.1 Zavarzinia sp. | reverse complement strand
TTTCGAGGACGGCAAGCCACAGCGTGTCGCGATCTCGCTCGACCAGCCGGTGCTGACCGCCACCACGCTGGCCGGTCCGGTTTCGGCCAAGGTCTTCGAAGTCCACGCCCACCGCCTGACCGGTGGGGATGCCCCGGCCGCCAATGGCGACCATTCGCCGACCGCACCCCTGCTGGGCGAATTGGCGATCGACGGCGAGGCGATCAAACTGCCCGAAGGGGCCGCGCTCGGCCCCGCGCTGGACAAGCTGGCGGTCACCCTCGGGCTCGCGGGCCCGATGCCGGCGGTGGTGCCGACCATGACCCCGCGCGACTTGCTCGACGCCTGGGCCAAGGCCGGCGGCACCCTGGAACTCAGCCGCTTCGACGTCAAATGGGGCCGCCTGGACACGACGGCGACCGGCAGCTTCTCGGTCGACGGCCAGATGCGCCCGATCGGCGCCGTCTCGGGTCGCGTCGGCGGGCTGGACGCCCTGGTCGAAGGCGCGGTGGCGCGCGGCCAGATGACCGACGCCCAGGCCAAGGGCATCAAACAGGCGCTCGGCGCCATCGGCTTCATCGCCCGCGACGCCCAGGGCCGCGTGCCGTTCTCGATCACGCTCGAGAACGGCAAGGTGATGATGGGGCCGGTCACGCTCGGCGACGTGCGGCCGATCCTGTGATCGGCCGGCGTCGGTCAGTCCGCGAAGCAAATCTTGTGGTTGCATGCTTATAAAATATAAATTTTGGCGTGAAACCTTTCGCCTATTCTCGTATAACGACACATGGTTACGCCAATTACGCACGGGGGGGCGAAATGAATCCAGCGGAAGCGCTCGAAAAATTGTTGGGCATCGACAGGCGTGCCGGCGCGATCCTGCTGGCCGGCGTGGCGGCCTTTGGCACGGTAGCGACGGTGAAATCCTATGGTTTCGACAGCGAAGGAGCCACGGCTTTCGCCGTCACCATCGTCCTGATGGGCCTGCTGGTGATTGTGGCGGGGCGTCTGGCCCATGACTCCGCGATCATCAAGGTCGTCTCGTGGTTCCTAGTGACCGTTTTCATGGTCTATTTTTCGGCGCTCGTGGTCAGCGTCATCGTCCCGGGACAGACGTTCGTCGCACCCTTTTCGTGTTTGCTCAGGCCCGGCAGCCCCTGCAACGCTGTGGGTGGCGTCAATGACCGATTGGCGGCCGAAGCTGCGCCCTCTCAGCCGCCGGTGACGGTACCGCCGACTGCTGCAGCCGAGGCCGTCGGGCGTCAGCAGGTCTTCGTGCAATTTGCCGGGCTGATCACGCGCGAGAATATCATCGCACTGGCTAAAGGATTGGCGGCGGCGGGTTGGAATATGCAGGGTTCCGACCGGGGCGGTGAACGCACCTCGGCAGCGATCGGTTACAACGAGGTTCGCTATCCGGACGACAGCGATAGGGCTGCCGCCGAAAAGCTGGCCGAGGCGATCTCGGCGACAGGAATCGTTGCCAAGCCGGTGACCGCGAAAAAGGCGGCAATCGCCAAGGGTACGTTGGAAGTCTGGCTCAGCCGCAGCTGACCGGGCGGGGCGGCGACCTATTCGGCTCCGCCTTTGGCCCTGCGGCCGAAGTCGGTGGCCTGGGTTTCCTGGCCGGCGTCGATGATCGAGCGGCGGATGGCGCGGGTCCGGGTGAAGAGGTCGAACAAAGTGTCGCCCTCGCCCCAGCGGATGGCGCGCTGGAGGGCGATCAGGTCCTCGACGAAACGGCCCAGCATTTCGAGCACGGCGTCCCGGTTGTTCAGGAAGACATCGCGCCACATGGTGGGATCGCTGGCCGCGATACGAGTGAAGTCACGGAAGCCGCCAGCCGAATATTTGATCACTTCGGACTGGGTCACGGTCTCCAGGTCGGAGGCGGTGCCGACGATATTGTAGGCGATCAGATGCGGCACATGGCTGGTGATCGCCAGCACCAGGTCGTGGTGCTGGGCCGACATCAGCTCGACCTTGGCACCCATGGCGGTCCACAGCGCCGAGACCTTGTCGACCGCGGTCTGATCGGCGTCTTCGGCCGGGGTCAGGATGCACCAGCGGTTTTCGAACAATTCGGCGAAGCCCGCCTCGGGCCCCGAATGTTCGGTGCCGGCGACCGGATGGCCGGGCACCAGGTGGACATTGAGCGGCAGGTGTGGCGCGACGTCGCGGAACACCATGCCCTTGACCGAGCCGACGTCGGTGACCACGGTGCCGGCTTCGATCACCGGGCCGATCTCTTCGGCGATCGCGGCAAAGGCGCCGATCGGCGTCGCCAGGACGACGAGGTCGGCCCCCCTGACCGCATCGCGCGGGGAGGCGAAGGCAGCATCGGAGAGGCCGAGGCGAAGAGCGGTTTCCCGCGTCTTCTCGCTCCGGGCGGCGCAGACGATCTCGCCGGCGAGGCCGGACCGGCGCATCGCGAGCGCCATCGAGGCGCCGATCAGGCCGATGCCGATCAGCGCCGCGCGCTTGAACAGGGGC
>JAYSCC010000474.1:0-573 GCA_041915065.1 Zavarzinia sp. | reverse complement strand
CGCCCCTCAGGAAGTCGGCGATCGCCGAAGCCGCCGCCTCGCATTCATCGCCGAGACCGATCGAGATCCGCAGATGCGCCGGCAGGCCATAGGCCGAAACGCGGCGGAGCAGGATGCCCCGCGCGGTCAGATAGGCATCCGCCTCGGCTGCCGTCCGGCCCGCCTCGTCGGGGAAGCGGACGAGCAGGAAGTTGGCGACGCTCGGCGTCACATCCAGGCCGAGCTGGGTCAAACGGTTGGTGAGCCACAGGCGCCAGGTCTCGTTGTGCTGGCGGGCGCGCTCCAGGAAGTCGCGGTCGGCCAGCGAGGCGACGCCGGCGGCCTGGGCCGCGGCCGAGACGTTGAAGGGACCGCGCAGGCGGTTCAGCACGTCGGCTACCGCGGGCGGGCAATAGGCCCAGCCGAGGCGGAGCGCCGCCAAGCCGTAGAGCTTCGAGAAGGTGCGCAGCATGACCACGTTTTCCGCCTTCTCGACCAGGCGGAAGCCGGCTTCGTAATCGCTCGCGTTCACGAATTCGGCATAAGCGGCATCGAGCACCAGGAGGACGTCCGGTGGCAGGCCGGCATGGAGAC
>JAYSCC010000473.1:0-3065 GCA_041915065.1 Zavarzinia sp. | reverse complement strand
TGCCACCGCGGTCGGCCTTGCCGTGGCCGAGGTCGCGGCGGCGCTGGGTCCCGCGCCGGTCGCCCTCCTCCTGCTCTTCTGTTCGCCGGCTCACGACCTGGCCGAGATCGCGGCCGGCCTTCGCGGCACTTGGCCCGGCGTCCATGTCGTCGGCTGCACCACGGCGGGCGAGATCACACCCTTCGGCTATCGCACCGGCACCGTCACCGCGATCGCCTTTTCGGCCGATCGTTTCCGCGCCACCCCCCGCCTGATCGAGAATCTCTCTGCCTTCAGTTTCGAGGACGGGCGCGGCTTGGTGCACGAGATGCGCCGCCGCCACGAGGACGGAGGCCCGGCCGCCGGCGCGACTTTCGCCCTTCTGGTTTCGGACGGGCTCTCGATGAGCGAGGAACGGGTGGTCTCGATCCTCGGCGACGCGCTGGGATCGATTCCCTTGGTCGGCGGCTCGGCCGGGGATGATCTCATGTTCCGCGAGACCCGGGTGGTGCTGGACGGCGAGACCCGGCGGGATGCGGCGATCGTCACCCTGATCTCGACCGACCTGCCCTTCCAGCTCTTCCAGTCGCAGCATTTCGTCGCTTCCAGCGAAAAGCTGGTGGTGACGCGGGCCGACCCGTCGCGCCGCCTGGTCGCCGAAATCAACGCGGAGCCGGCGGCGGCGGAATATGCCCGGCTGGTCGGCATCCGCGAGGCCGAGCTGTCGCCCGCCGTCTTCGCCGCCCATCCTCTGGTGGTGCGGGCAGCCGGACGCGACTATGTCCGCTCGATCCAGCGCGTCCATCCGGACGGCAGCCTGTCCTTCTTCTGTGCGATCGACGAGGGGCTGGTGCTGGCGGTGGCGCGCTCGGTCGATCTCGTGGCGACGTTGAACGACACCTTCGAGGGGCTGACGCGGGCGGTCGGTCCGCTCGAAGCCGTGCTCGGCTTCGATTGTGTGTTCCGTTATCTCGAGATGGAGCAGCGCCAGCTGCTCGGCACCGTCTCCAATATTTTCGCCGAGAACCGGGTGACCGGCTTTTCCACCTATGGCGAGCAGTTCGGCCTGATGCATGTGAACCAGACCTTCACCGGTATCGCCTTCGGCCGGGGCGGCGAGCCATGAGCGAGAGCCACCGCATCGCCGATCTCGAAAGGCGTATCGCCAAGCTGACCGAGATCAACCGCGCCCTCATGGGCCGGGTCGAGCGCAGCCTGGATTTCCACGCCAATGCCTTCTCGCTCTTCGAATCGGCGATCCATCTCGACCGCAAGGTGAACGAGCGGACCCACGAGCTGACCCAGGCGATGCGCTCGCTCGAGCGCATCAACAACGACCTTTCGGCCGCCATGATGGCCAGCCAGACAGCGCAGAACCGCCTGCACGACGCCATCAATTCGATGTCGGAAGGCTTCGCCCTGTTCGACCGCGACGACCGGCTGATCCTGTTCAACCAGAAATTCCTCGACTATTGGCCCTCGCAGCGCGAGCGGATCCGCGCCGGCGTCACCTATCACGACCTGCTGACCCAGAGCTTCCGCGCGGGCGACATCGCCATGGCCGGCGATCTCGCGGCCGACTGGATCCGTGCCCGTTTGGCCGAACGGGCCGAAGTCCGGGCCGGCGTCGCCGCGCGCTCGATCCATGCACTCCGCGACGGCCGTTGGGTCCAGATGAACGACCGCCTGTCGGCCGAAGGCGGCATCGCCTCGGTGCTGACCGACATCACCGACCTGAAGCGGGCCGAGACCGAGGAACGCGAACAGGCCTTGGCCGAACGCTCCCTGCACCTCCAGGCCACGATCGAGAGCATGTCGCTCGGCGTCGCGGTGTTCGACGCCAAGGGCATGCTGGTCCACGCCAACGAGCGCTTCCGGCGCCTGCTCGATCTGCCGCCGGTACTCGCCATGCCGGGCTCGACCTTCGAGGAATTCCGCCGCTTCAACCGCCGCCGCGGGGCCGACGCCCTGATCCCCGAGGCGGGGGCGGCGGACGAGCGCGCCTGGCAGGGCCGCTGGTTCGCGGTCAAGCGCGACCGCATGCCGGACGGCGGCTTCGTCTGCGCCTTCGAGGATGTGACGACCCGGAAGGAAGCCGAGCTGGCGCTCCGCGACAGCGAACGCCGCATCCGCCTGGTGACCGACGCCATGCCGGCGATGATCTGCTATGTCGACGCGGCCCAGGTCTATCGTTTCACCAACCGGCCCTACCGCGAGACATTCGCCAATGGCCTGGACCCGGTCGGCCGCCCGGTTGGCGAGGTGTTGGCCCCCAGCGAATATGCTGCGCGCCGGGGCCGCATGGCGGAAGCGCTGGCCGGGCGTTTCACCACTTTCGAGCTGGACTTGCCCGGCCGGGGCCGCTTCGGGATCGCCACCTATGTCCCCCATATCGCCGACGACGGCAGCGTGATCGGCTTCTTCACTCTGATCCAGGACGTGACCGAGCGGCGCCGCGCCGAACGCCTGCTGGCCGAAGCGAACGAAATGCTGGAGCGCCGGGTCGCCGAGCGGACGGCGAGCCTGGTCACCCTGAACCACACCCTGCGCAGCGAGATCGCCGAACGCGAGCGCGTCTCGGCCGAACTCGAACAGGCCAAGCAGGAGGCGGAACGGGCCAATCTGTCGAAGACCAAATTCCTGGCCGACGCCAGCCACGACCTCTTGCAGCCGCTCAATGCCGCCCGGCTCTTCGTCGCCTCGCTGGCCGACCAGCCCTTGCCGTCCCAGGGTGCCATGCTGGCCCGCAAGCTGGACAATTCCCTGACCGCGGTCGAGGAACTGCTGGCGACCCTGCTGGACATCTCCAAATTCGATGCTGGCCGCGTCACCGTCGAAGAAAAGGTGGTCGCCCTCGGACCCCTGCTGGCCGGCCTGGTCGAGGAGATGGGGCCGCTCGCCCGCGCCCGGGGGATCGAGCTTCGGGTGGTCGCCCCCGGCGTCGCGGTCCGGACCGATCCGCGGCTCTTGCGCCGGATCCTGCAGAACCTGATTTCCAACGCGATCCGCTATACCCGCCAGGGCCGCATCCTGGTCGGCGGGCGGCGCCACGGCGAGGCCATCCGGCTCGACGTCTGTGATACCGG